>DAISZI010000147.1:0-4573 GCA_036824885.1 Oligoflexia bacterium | reverse complement strand
CGTTAGAAATCATACAGTAGGGTTTTTCTCGGAAAATGAAAAAAAATATTGATGTGTTTATGGTTTATCTTGCACTCACGAGTGATTTTGCGATGGGTGCAGATGAAGCTTGCCAAGCCGTGAGTATAAGTCCTCCGATGCACGCAATGGCGATTTCGGAGAATCGATACCAGCATTATTTTCTGTCGCGGCTCAATGAAATTGATCGTCAGATTAGTCGGCCTCATCAAGTTTTGAGCCAGGATTGTGTGCTGGCTCGACTCAGCGAACTAGGAAGTATCATCCAAGTCATTGACGAAAATCTTGGAAGTGAATTACTGGAAATCATTCGAAGAATTGAAATCATGCAAGCCTATCGAGCTGAAGAATCGAGTTGCGCATCGTTTTGGTCAGCATGTTCTCGGGTTCAAGAAGCTGAAGCAATGAGAATCAATCAGATCATTGAAGAGATTCGAGTTAGAGATGATCCTACATGGGAAAGAAATAAAATAGTGCGATTGATGCGCGCGGTTCTAGCCCATCTTCGTTAGTGGGGTGCTTTTTAATGCTTGGGGGGTTGGTCGGAATGTTCTGGATGGATCACGATGGGAGGAAGAGGTGCTCCTTTCACACCGCAACCTAAGACGCAGACTATTCCTAAAAAGAAAATAAGTTTCATAGCTATACTCCTAAAATTGAAGGACTAAACTGAGTCCTATGGATTCTAGTCCTAAATCAGTACGTGCATACCAACTCGGGCCAAGTTTCAAAAAAAGTCCTACTCCCGAAGCGATATAGAAAGAATTTAAACCGGCTAAGCCTGTATCAGTTGATTGAGTTGCGCTTAGCACGGCATTTCTCAGGAATCCAAGGTATGCAAAGATTCCTAGGTTTTCACTGAAAAAAACATTGTATCTGAGTGTGGGCATCATGCCGAGGATGGAGTAAGCGTCTGATTCGCTGATATAGCCTAGGACTTTGTATAAGTGAAGGCTGAGTTCTGCTGTGATAGAATCCTGAATATGCAAGGAATGTAAGTAGCCTCTTTTTTTGATACGCATTGCGTAACGGATCGATCCTGCTGAGAAAAATTGCTTGCCTCCTGTTGGATTTCCTATCGGATTGGTATTGGTGGAGGTGATTGAAAGTGTGCTTAGGGTATTGGAAGAAGCGTTGTTGGCTACGAAGCTTAAACCTACACTCAAGGATTGGGAGTTGGGATCAAATTCTGAACGTTCGTCTGTTGCTTCTCCTAAATCAGATTGATCTTCTGAGTCGAATAGGGGAGTGGGTTGTGTTTTCTCTAGGTCATCGAAGGGGAAGGTATCCGGTATTTTTTTGGTTACTTGGGAGGCAGTCGCAGGTTCTTTTTGAACTTGAAGTTGGGGGTTTTCTTTTTTTTCCTCTAAGGGTTGAGGAATGGAAACTACTTGAGGTGATTCAGGAAGAGGCAGGGGGAGAGAGGTCGTTTTAAGAATTGGTAGATCAAGGGGGTCCGCAGAGGGAATGGGGTTGTCCAAGGCATCCGTTGCGGGCAAGCGGGTTTTGTTTAAAGGATCGTTCAAATCTTCGATTTTTTGAGGAGAGAGGGGGTCATTTAAGGTCGGTAGGGTTGTTTTATGGGTAGAAAAAGGAATATCTAAGGAGTCTGGGATATCTAAGTCGTCTAATTGGATTTTTTGAGGGGAGGGAAATTCCCATGCATCCAAGGCGTCTGAGGTGGGTATAGGTAGGGAAGTTTCTGTGGGTTGGATTTGAATGGCTTGGTACCAATTGCCTGTACCAAGGGTACGATGATTTTGGTACCTTCGAATGCGTTTTCCAAGAAACATGTTTTTTTGATCTTGAATTTTAAGGATTTGAAAAGCCATGATAGGTTTTGTTGTTTCCTGAAGGAGCATGACTTTTCCAGGATAAAGTGTCGCAGGTGGATCAGGTGTTTGAAAAAGATAGATTTTACCTGAGTTGCTTTTTCCCAAAACTTGAACTTGAAAACTTACCTTTTGTACAAACTCTGCATTTGCTAGAGTGAGAAGCTGGCAGGAGAGATAAATCCAAGTGGTCAGTATTTTTTTGCCAGATCCCTGCACGTTCAAAATGTAGCTTGCTTACGGATCAGTGTCGAGTTGTTGAGGTCGTAATTTGAAAAAAAATGCTTTATTTTTGATTTTTTATTTTTTCTCGGGGGTATCCTTTGCCTCTTCTTTGGAAGCATTTGAGAGCCAAGCGAGGCATTTTTTAATTCAAAAAAAACGAGGAGAATGGCTTAAGTCTTGGTCTAAGCGTGTTGCTTTAGAAAAAGGAAGGCGTCGAGCACTTAGCATTGAGCGCATGAGGGTAGTCGGGTGTACTTTTTTGACTGAAGTCTCTGCCCAGCTTTATCAAGAAGGCCTTGCCTTTTTTTTAAATCAAAACTACCGATCAGCCATTGAAAAATTCAAGAAAGTCTTAGCAGAAGAACCTGAGCATTTAGAGGTTTTGACACGCATGGGGCAAGCTTTTTTACTGGAAGGCAGGTTTTCCCTTGCGCGCGAAACGCTGATGGCTTCGTATCAGCTGAATCCTTATGAAGTTTCTATTCAGTTATGGCTGGGCAGGTGCTTGCACAAGCTAGGAGATTTAAGAGCTTTAGTTTTTTTGGAAGCAAGCTTGGTTTTGCAATCGGAGCAGGCTTTTGTTTGGTATGCTGAAGCTCTTTTTTCTTTTGGAAAATCACAACAAGCTCTTTTATTGCTGGTGCAGGACACCAAGCGTTATCCCTTTCATCTTTTGAGCTTGATGGCACTTGCCAAAATACAGATGCAATCTCCAGCGAGCCTCTGGCATGCACGTAAAACGTTACAGCTTACTTGGAGTCGGTTGGAAGAAGGGTTTGTCGCTGTTTTAAATCCCAGGGACCCCTTTGCTTACGATCCCCGTCCTTCTCGGGAGGTCTTTCAACGCCGGTTGCAGCTTTTTTTAGATCAGGTGCAGCTTCAGATTGTTGAGTCCAGTACAAAAAGGTCTGGTTCTGATGTCAAGTCGCAGCCATTGATTCCTGAATCTTCTTACGAATAATAGAAAGTTTCTTTTTTTATCACGCAAGCGTAGCTTTGAAAATTTAATTATGATAGCTTGGAAGTATTCAAGTGGTTTGTTCATTGAGCGCGTGCTAGTTTTTTTTGACAAAAGGTGGTTTCTATCTTTTGTTTTTGACTCAAGTGTGCTGGTGGTAAGTTCGGAAGGAGGTCTGTGGTGAGTTCATAGAATCATGCTCTCGTTGTGTCGAAAATCTATCCAACTATCCACGAAATGTGGGATTCCTAGAGTAAAAATCATGTCGCAAATTCCTGAAACTGCCAATAAAGGTTTAGAAAATATCATTGCTTGCACGAGTGAAGTGAGTACCATCCACGATGTTACTTTGCTTTATCGTGGATATACCATTGAGGATTTAGTTGAGCACTGTTGCTTTGAAGAGGTTGTTTATTTACTTTGGAGTAAAAAGCTTCCTGATGCGGCTGAGCTCAAGTCTTTTCGAGAAGAACTTGCTCGGGTGGCAAGATTGCCTGAACCTCTTGTACAAATATTGCCGTCTCTTGCCAAGTGTGATGCACATGCGATGGCTAAGCTACGAACGGCCGTTTCTTACACAGGATTATTAGATCCTCAGGCGGAGGACACGAGCCCTGAAGGTATTCGATCGAAAGCATTGCGGTTAACGGGGATGATCGGGCCTATGGTGGCGGCGTTATCGCGCTTGGAGCAGGGTAAGCTTTTGAATGCTGGTTCTGGTCATTCTTTAGCAGAGCGTTTTTTGACATCGATTTTGGATGAGAAGCCATCCCAGGAAGCCATTGATCTTTTTGATACTGCTTTAATCCTGCATGCGGATCATGAGTTAAATGCTTCTGCTTTTACAGCACGGGTGGTAGCTTCTACGATGAGTGATTATTACAGTGTGATCAGTGCTGCGATTGGATCTTTGAAGGGGCCTTTGCATGGGGGTGCCAATGAGCAGGTGATGCTCATGCTTGATGAAATTGGTTCTTATGATCAGGTAGAAGCTTTTATTGAGGATGCTGTTTCTGCTAAAAAGAAGGTGATGGGTATTGGGCATCGGGTTTATAAGAATGGAGATCCTCGAGCGAAGATTTTGAAGGAGCTTTCTTTGAAAACCTGTCAGAAGGCGGGACTTGAGGAGTACCACAGGATGCTTGTGCAAATTCAAAAGCAGATGGAATTGCGCAAGGGATTGATGCCTAATGTAGATTTTTATAGTGGTCTTGTTTATACAGCACTCGGTCTTCGTCCACGAGATTTCACTCCTATTTTTGCCGTAAGTCGTATTTCCGGATGGACAGCTCAGGTACTAGAGCAGTATGCTACTAATAGGATTTATCGACCTCGGGCTTTTTATACAGGTCCTCTTGGGTTGCAAGTAGAATCCTAGAGGGAGTTCATTTTAACAGCGTGTTTTTGGTTCCATGGTTATTTTTATTGAGTTTGGGTTGTTCTTCCTTGTTTACTCATGGCAAGCGCAAGGAGCCTGATACTTCCCCGAGTGTTTTAAGTCAGAAGGTCTTGTCGCGTTGGGAAGCTCAGGTTGAGTTGA
>DAISZI010000146.1:0-4600 GCA_036824885.1 Oligoflexia bacterium | reverse complement strand
CAGTTGCTGAGAACGTGGACCTTAATGTCATTGCTCGAGGCACTCCTGGTTTTTCAGGTGCAGACTTAGAAAATTTGGTCAACGAAGCCGCTTTGCTGGCAGCTCGTGTCAATAAAAAGTTCTTAGAAATGATTGATTTTGAATACGCTAAGGATAAAGTGCTGATGGGTGCTGAGCGTAGAAGTCTCGTGCTCAGTGAAGAAGAGAAGAAGACAACTGCTTATCATGAAGCAGGACACACCCTCGTTGGTAAATTTATGCCAGGGATAGATCCTATTCACAAGGTCACCATTATCCCTAGAGGTATGGCTCTAGGTTTGACTCAAACGCTTCCTACGGAAGACAGGTTAAATCTTACTAGAGAAAAAGCTGAGAATAATATTTCTTTTTTAATGGGTGGAAGAATTGCTGAGGAGATTGTTTTAAAGCAAAAAACAACTGGTGCATCTAATGATATTGAGCGTGCAACCGATCTTGCAAGAAGGATGATTTGCGAATGGGGTATGAGTGAAGTTTTAGGTCCTTTGAGTTTTGGTAAGAAAGAAGAAGCTATTTTTTTAGGTCGAGAAATTGCACAGCATCGTGACTACTCTGAACAAACAGCTCAAATTATCGATCGTGAAATTCGGGAAATTATTGAAAAGAATTATCAAAGAGCCTATGAAATATTAACCTCAAAGATTACGATTTTACATGATTTGGCCCAAGCATTGCTGCAATACGAAACTTTGGATGGGAAGCAAGTGGAGCGCATTGTTCAGGGATTGAGTCTTGATCCCGTTACCAAAGATTCGGAGACTGCGCCAAAAGTGAATGAAACAGAAGCGGGAAGTGCTCCTGCTTTAGCATAGCAATCTCGATTTCATGGGAAGTTTGTTTCATTATTTATCGGTAAATTTTAGCATCGTTGATTTACTCGATATTTTGATGATGAGTTTTATTGTTTATACACTCTTGTCTCTGATGAAGGGAACAAGAGCGATGCAAATGCTAATAGGCTTAGGCATTTTGAGTATAGGCTTTTATATCTCTTCTTTTCTCAAACTTTTTACCATCCATTGGTTTTTTTCTTATTTTTTTGATTATTTTATTATTATAGTTATTGTCTTGTTTCAAGACGAATTCAGACGTGCCTTGACCCAAATGGGAAAAAATCCATTTTTTGCTAAAATTACCGAAGAAAAACGTGCGATGATCAGTGATCTTGCTGAAGCTGTAACACGACTAGCAAAAGAAAAAATAGGTGCACTCATCGTGATTGAAAGAGATACTGGGCTTAAAAATTTTATCGATACAGGGTCTAGGTTGGATTCTCGTGTACAATCTGATCTCATATACGCTATTTTTATCACTGCGTCACCTCTTCATGATGGAGCTGTCATCATAAGAGAAGGAAAAATCGCTGCGGCTGGATGTTTTTTGCCTCTTTCAAAGAATCCCAATATTGACAAAAACTATGGTAGTAGACACCGTGCTGCGATTGGACTGACTGAAGATTCGGATGCCATTGTTATTTTGGTGTCCGAAGAGTCTGGAGAGGCAAATTTAGTAAAAAACGGTAAAATAATAAGTAATCTCAGTGAGTTAGAAATAAGACAAAGTCTTATTGCGTTGCTCGATCTTTCTCAGGGTGCTGTTAATTTAACTAAAAAAATGATTGCTTGGATAACGTCAACTCAAGAGAAAAAGCATCCATGAATTATCTAAAAAAAATTTGGAATCTATTAAAACCAGATATTGAAATAAAATTAATTTCAATTCTTATAGGGATCATTTTATGGGAAATGGCCTTAAGTGCTAAATATATTGAAGTGACCAAAGAAGTTCCTGTAGAAATTAGCCATTCAAAAAATCTTATTGTTTCTAATGAAATTCCAGATAAAATTTCTTTTCGTCTTTCTGGTCAAAAACATCTTTTGAAGAATCTTTTGAGTCGTCATGAAGATCCTATCCGAATAGATTTATCTAATGCTAATTCGTCACTCGTTACTTATCGTTTTTTTCAAGATCAAATAAGCATTCCTTCAGGAGTAAAGGTTCTTTCTGTTTATCCTAACTCCCTTTTGATCCATTTAGAAGAGTTAAAAGTAAAAGAAGTGCCTATTCGTATTCAAACAGAAGGCTCTCCTGATGAAGGTTATGTGATTGAAAAAATAGAAGTAAAGCCAAAAACTGTACGCATTCAAGGGGCGTCAAGTAAATTAAATAATATATCTGAAATTTCGACGCATACCATTAATCTTTCTAAAGCGCGTGCTTCTTTTGAAGTAAAAGCTCCTATTGATTTTTCAAAATATGATGTTAAAGTAGCTGGACAAATCCCAAAATTGTTTATTGATATTCATCCTCGTATGACAAATTTTAAAATTAAAAATGTCAAAGTTCATGTTTTTTCTTCTCATGAATTTACGGTAGAGCCCGACACAATGACCCTTCTCGTGAAAGCTTCTGCCGAGGTGATGAATCACTTAGATGAAGCTAAAATTTTTGGAGTCATTGACTTAAGATCTAAAGCTAAAGGAACTTACAAGCAAAGTGTTCAAGTAAAAATTCCAGAAAATATTCATGTGATAAAATCAATTCCTGAAAAATTAACAGTAACTTTATATTGAGAATAAAAATTATGAAAAAAAAACTTTTTGGAACTGATGGTATTCGTGGTTTAGCGAATGAATTTCCTATGACAGGAGAAGTTGCAATGGCAGCCGGTAGAGCGATTGCTCGTGTTTTAACTAGTCGTCCAAAAGCTGCTCATCCTTTAGAAATAGATCATTTTAAACCTATTCGAAAACCGAGGATAGTACTTGGTAAAGATACCAGAATTTCAGGATATATGCTTGAACAAGCTATTGCCTCAGGGATTTGTTCGATGGGAGCCGATGTTATGCTGATTGGTCCCTTGCCAACCCCAGGAGTAGCGTTTGTCACTCAAAATATGCGAGCAGATGCTGGAGTGATGATATCTGCGTCACATAATCCCTACCATGATAATGGTATAAAAATTTTTTCTTCTGACGGTTATAAGCTTCCTGATGAGATGGAGATGGAAATTGAACGTCTTATTTTTTCAAAAGAATTAGAACAAGATTTACCGACTGCAGATTTAGTGGGAAAAACTTTTCGTATTGAAGATGTTCATGCTCGTTATTTGGTTTTTTTGAAAAGTTTATTTTCAAGAGATTTGGATTTAATGGGTATTCGTATTCTTTTGGATTGTGCAAATGGTGCTGCTTATAAAGTAGCTCCTTTAGTTTTTGAGGAGCTTGGAGCAGAAGTCATTAAAATAGGCATTCATCCTGATGGACTCAACATTAATCATCAGTGTGGGGCTCTTTTTCCAGAAGCTATTTCTAGTCTTGTAATGCAGTATCGAGCAGATATCGGTATTTCTTTAGATGGTGATGGAGATCGATGTATTTTGTCTGATGAAAACGGGGATATTGTCAACGGAGACCAAATTTTAGGACTATGTGCTATTCAAATGGCTAAAGAAGGTGCTTTGCATCAAAATACTATAGTGACTACCCCTATGTCTAATATAGGGTTGGAGCTTGCTTTAAAAAAACATGGTATTTCAATGATTCGATCTCAAGTGGGAGATCGTTATGTGGTGGAAACCTTAAAAAAAAATGCCCTTAATTTGGGGGGTGAGCCATCAGGTCATATTATTTTTTTAGATCATGCTACTACAGGAGATGGTATTGTCGCCGCTTTAAAAGTACTTGAGGCTATGAAAAGAACAAAAAAACCTCTTTCTGTTTTAAAAAATGAAATCCATTTGCTTCCGCAGGTCAGAGAAGATGTTCGTGTTGTAAAAAAAGAAGCACTTGAAAATTATCCTGAAATCATCAAGTCTATTCAGACTGCTGAGAAAAATCTAAAAGATGAGGGAAGAGTATTCGTGCGTTATTCAGGAACTGAGCAGCTAGTTCGTGTGATGGTAGAGGGGAAAAATTTAAAGAATATTCAAAAATTTGCAAAAATGATCGCAGAAAAAATTGAAGAACATCTTAACTAAGAGCGTATTTCAATAGTCTGTTTTCTTCATCAAAAGAAATAGTGCATTGCCAAATTCTTCCGGTCTTTAAAATGTGATCACGAAAATCAGGCCATAAAGAAATCCATTCAGAAATAATAATTAAGGGTCTTTCATAGTAATAAGCATGGATGCCTGCATCGTAAATTTCTTGTAAAGATCTGATCCGATCGTAATCAATGTGTACAACCCCCCCTAAACCACAGGTATATTCATGAGCAATAGCAAAAGTAGGGCTTCCTTGGGGTGGTTGATCTACCTGAAGGGATTCAAGTAAGTAGCGAACGAAGGTGGTTTTACCGGCGCCACGTGGTCCTTCCAGGAAAATGCGATCACCTAAAATCATCTGCTGAGAAAAAAGATAGGCCCATTCTTTTAACTCAGTTTCAGTGAATTTGAATTCGTGTTTCCAAGGGAATGTATTGTTCTGCTTGGCTAAGATCTTTGAATGCATAAGAAATGTTTTCTACTATATCTGTTGCAGTCATGCTGCGATGACCGTACATTTTTGCTGCAAATTCTCCGGCAAGGCTATGTAAAAAAACCCCTAAAAGAGTTGCCTGA
>DAISZI010000145.1:0-4608 GCA_036824885.1 Oligoflexia bacterium | reverse complement strand
AAAACTCACCCATTTCATTCAATCTACTTGAAACAGCATCACCTCCTACTCTAAACTCAATCTAAGGATCCCAGCTCGTGATTTTTAGAAAAAGACCACCATCAAAGCTGAACCATCACGCGTATTCAACCGAAAGAACTAAGAAACTCGCATCTCAAATTGGCCAAAAAATCGCAAACCTCTGATCGCCTGCAAAAAGTGCAAGCCAAAATAGGCAGCAGAAGAACTGGTATTCTTGCTCAAACCAAGGTATTCAAAGGCGTGTCAACAAAACCTATCCTAACCCCCAATAGGTACTCTTTAGTGCATACCGTGGATTTTAAAAATCATGGGACGAGGCTTGATCATTTTTTAAAAAAGAAGTACCGAAAACGCTCCCGAGCACAACTTCAAAAAGCCATTCACTCAGGATGCATTCGTATGGAACGAAGCACTCAGTGTCCTGTCGGCAATATAAAACCAAGCTCTCTTGTACTGACTGGAGACAAGGTATTTGTTATCAGTGAACGAAAAGGAGAACCTGAAGTCTCATGGAATTACGAAATTCTTTATGAAGACGAAGCCATTCTCGTCATCAATAAACCTGCTCCCTTACCTGTCCATCCGGCTGGAAGATATTTTTTTCATACATTGCTCATGCATTTAAAAAGCCAACAGGAAGAAAATGCAGAGGATTATTTCTTAGTGCACCGTTTAGATAAAGAAACAAGCGGAGTATTGATTCTTGCAAAGCACAAAACAGCATGCGCTCATCTCACGAAACAATTTGCTCAACGTAAAGTGAAAAAACAGTACCTGGCCATCGTCCATGGAACCCCTCCCCCTACTTTTTCTGTCACTCGCGCCTTAAAACGCTCCACACATTCACTGATTCGATTAAAAATGATGGTAAGTACTAAGGAAGAAGGAGCGCAACCCTCTGAAACTTCGTTTCAAACTTTAGAAACAAGGGGTCGTTTTTCAATTCTCTCCTGCTTTCCTAAAACAGGAAGACAGCATCAAATCCGCATCCACCTGGAATCAGAAGGCTTTCCCATTGTAGGCGATAAACTTTACGGTATGCCTGAGTCCTTAGGTATCTTAGAATTTCATGAGTTTTCTGCAGAAATGCAAGCAAGACTCTTAATTCCACGACATGCCCTCCATGCAGCAAGCCTAGAATTTTTGCACCCTGTTTCTCAAAAACCCATGCAATTGAAGGCAAGTCTTCCTGAGGATTTGAAACAATTTCTAGATTCCGCGCACTTTTTCTAAAAAATCCACAAACTCAACAAACCCACTTCCACTTTTTTTACGAGTGATCCATTGAGGTGGGTATTTGAAAGAAGGCAAGTAAGCAGCCACATTAGCAACACCCACCGAACAATGAAATCGCTTAAACATCGGCTCATCATTCGGAGAATCCCCAATATAAGCCCATGCATCTACTTTTTTTTGCTCTGCCTCTTGCTCAAGCCAGAACTGAAATCCCTTCCATTTATCGTAATCTCCAAACCAGGCATTCACGTGAATACTTGAAAGCCGCACTACCGCTCCCTTTTGCTGACAAAGCTGCATAAGACGCTCGATATCTTGAGAATCCCATCTCGGAACACCTTCTCCAATATCAATAGCAAGATCGTGAGTACGGTAAGGCTGATCAGACGCCCAAAGGACCTCAGAAAAAACCTCTTGCACAGATTTCATCAATTGAAGTTTTTGAGTAAGTAACTGCTCCTGAGAAATACCCCCTGGAGTCAGAAGTGTTTGACGGACTCCCTTTTTCATCCAAAAGCTGAAAGCTCCGTTTTCTCCTAAAACCGCATGAACAGGCCAAAATCGCACCATGTGATCACACCAACCGGAAGCCCTTCCCGTCACAGCAACGACTTGATAGCCCGCACGGTAAAGCCTCCACAAAGCTGCATAAGCCTCCTGAGTTAACTTTCCCTCCGTAGACAGTGTATCATCCACATCAAAACAAATGCCTTGAATGTTTTTAAATGCATCAAAGGCATTTTCATCTAAAATACTTGTGTTAGTGGTAATACAAAACCCCCACTGAAAGATAAGTTGACATTCCTTGAAGACCCATACCCAGCTCAAACACCGTTTTAAAATGAACGCAGTGCTCAAAGTACGTCCCCAGCACCAAAGAAGAAAGCGACTCATACCTACCATCCCGCAAGCTCCAGCCTAAGGGAAAGGCAATGAAAGGCTCAAGTCCTTGAGAAAAAGTTTTATGAAGATAAGGAACCCACATGATCCAAGTATGAGGCCTCACCCTCAGAAGCTCTAAGGCAAATCCAAACCCTATTTGCTCAGGAAGATCGGGAATGATATCAAAAGTCGTATTTGCACCCCATCGCACTCCAGAGGACGCTCCCCCTAAAATGACCGTAGCATTGCTGATTTCTGAAATTCCTTGAACGTACCTGAGATCCCCCCCCCAAGAAGCTCGAGGCGTCATAAAAAATTGAGGCTCAATGCCTACGGCAAAAGACCCCGGTGGAATCAAATGAGGAACATTAAAAACGCCTGCCTGAACCTCCTGAAAAAAACCCAAAACTCCTAACAAAAACAACCAAAGCATACCCTATGCATTCACAAACCTATTTTTTTGTCAAGAAATTCAATCATTGACACCAAACAAAGAAAAACGTAAAGTCATCTTTTTGCGTGGTGGCCATAGCTCAGCTGGCAGAGCTCCGGATTGTGATTCCGGCTGTCGCGGGTTCGAGTCCCGTTGGTCACCCCAAATTTAATCTCAGTCCCTTGGGGAGCGTTTTAAAACTCTAGCAGGAATTCCCGGTCAACCCCTCTGAGTAAAACTAAAAATTCAACTAAAACTATACCGAAAAGCAGCTTGGAGTCTCAAGAACTGAGCTTCAAGCCCTCAAGCGTCACAGGGCAAACTTCCTGATCCGAAAAAGCTCCCTGCTTCCGAGGAAGGCAGAAACATCCATGGAACTCGAGTTTCAAGTTTTTTCCTGAAATTTATGCAACATATTGAAATTATTGATTTTTTTAAAACTCAGCATTTTATTTAATCCTTTTAAAATCAAATAGTTACAAAAAAACTTGAAACTCGAGTGGAATGGAAGAAGCATCAAATCATCCTCTTCAAAATTGAGAGAACACGTAGTACACTCGGAGCATGCCAAATAAAAATGCTGAGTTCACCCTTTTAGAGCAGGTTTGCGGACTTGAAATCAAAGTTTTGCAATCCAGTCACGAAAAATTTGAAGATGCTGAAAATTTTCAATTGATACTGAAAATCAACGAGGGTGACGTAGAAACCTGTACCCTCGGTTTGATCTTCGCCATAGGGGCTTTATCATTCCATGACGCTAGACCCAGAGGTCATTCTGAGATGCACTACCAAGATAATGACTCATGGACCCTAGAGGATTTTCTGATGCACCTGAGTTATTCAAGAGGCAGCCTTTACTTGTCTGCCGACTACATTCGTGGGCGTATGCTTAAGACAGCGGTTGAGGTTTTCGAAGACGGCAGAATAAAAATCATGACCATGAATCGGGGACGGTCTGCAGCTCGATGGATCTCAAAAATTCAGGGCAAAAAACAGATTTCTTGGACGGCAGCCTCCGAAGTAAAGCCATCACAGTTGCACTAGTGGACACCTCTGCAATGCCAGATCCAAGCTTTGTGGATCTGCGTCAGCTCTGAGCAGTATGAACTGATCACAATATCTTCAGTCCTACGCCCGTTTTTCGATATGTGCTCAGCATGAGCTACGAACCATAATTCCACGACTATCAATCTAAGACGGGAAAACTGGACCAAAGAATGCATGAGTTCGCAAAATTCATAGACAATCAATAAGGTCAAATTAAGATCTTGAAATACTTCGAGATGCTGCAGGGAACTTCGACCGTGCGAAGTAGGTTTTGGCTTTCTTTAATTCCCAAGAAGCAAGCTTTCTATGACGCTTCGTATTTATTCAATAGATTGAATTGAATATCCTAAGGATTTGATGGGTTTCCCAACTTCTGCTCAAACGTCAAGAAATCGAAGAAACCTGGGAAAAGATGGTGTGAGTTCATCGAATTTCATAACGAAGACGACCTTATGTCGATGTCCGCTCATCCAAAAAGTTCTCCCTCATTGAGAAAACGCAAAGGAAAATAATTAATCAAAAAAATTTAGAAAGCCGAGAGCAACCCCTTCTTCAGTCCGTCTTCGTTCCGTATCAGGTAAGAATCCCCTGGACCTAAGATCTTGATTTCTAGAAGCCCTTGACTCACTTCCAAGCAGGAGATAGTCAAACCATCGAATATCCATCAATCACTAAAGTTCACCCTCACAAAATACCCCGTTAAGAGATTGCTCTGGGAAAGGCATGCAAGTGAACCATGAAGTACATCAATTTACTAAATACTAAGATTTTTCGTGTTCTCAGACACGAAGATCATTTAAAATAATTTATTTCTTATGTTAAAACCAACACAACGAGAATTGCTATTCAAAATTTAAATGATTAGGATAAAATTCAAAATTAAATAAAAGTTGACACATTGCATGATCTGATGAAAAATGAACAGGAGAAGGGTTTTGTTTTGCCTAGTAAGTAATTACGAATTCAGGACGTAGCTACCCCTGAGCGAC
>DAISZI010000144.1:3370-4694 GCA_036824885.1 Oligoflexia bacterium | reverse complement strand
CATGAGAGCTGGTAGGTTTCTGATTTTTGATAGATTTGAACTTGCGTTTGGAGTATGAGTCAGCATCCAATGAAGTATTGGCAATGCCTGTGATCAAATTTTGAGAAACCTTTAAAAGTCATTCGTAGTTTTTTATGTCAATTATTTGTCTCATGCTTTTTGTGTCAAAAAAAAATTGACACAATGGAGAATCTTTTTTAAGTGCTCGATATCAATTAGGAATTCATTGAAAATGGATGTAGTATCTGATGCCTTATCGAGAGATTTTAATACATTGGCAGATAACTAATTTCTTATTTTTTTAAAATAAAAAATTTACAAATTCACTTTTTATGTGTTAATTACTTGGAGTGATTGTTTTTTTTGTTACAAGAGAATTGATATTTTTGGAATGTCTTTTGTGATGGGATAGAAATAAAATTTTAAAAAGAGGGGCCAAATGACGCTCAGAAGTCTTTGCAGATTGTCGTATGCTTTATTGTTTCCTATAATTCTTAGTGCTGTTGGATGTTCAGGAAACTCATCCTCTGGTATGAATGCATCAGGAAGAGTTCAGGCACCTAATTCGACCGCTTCTTTAGGGGTGCCTCAGGATTTTGAAGGGTTTGTCGCATTAGTTGAGTCGAATGGTGAGCATTATTTGCTGCCGTTTCCTACTAGTATTGAGGAAAATTCTCCGGTTGTAGGGGATCCGCCTCAAGATCTCTCAGGTTTTGCGCCAGTAAGTAGTAATACTAAAGGTCGAAAAGGATTTATAGCTTATCATGTTCCTGAGACGCAAACTTTGAAACTTTATAGTGTTCAAAAACAGGAGTATGTTTTTGAAGAAACGCCAGTTGCTCCTGATTTTGATATGGACGATTATTATCTAAGTTATCAATTGGTTGATGGCTCGGGTGACTCGAGTTTCGTGGTCATTCGTCTTGATGATTTAACGCAAGTAACATTGAATCGTGTTACTACTTCGGATCCTATTGTTCAAGTGAGCTTGGGAAACGATGGGTCAATTTTTATTTTTAGAAAACTCGCTCCTACTTCTGTTCCAACTTTAGGTGTTATGGTCTTACAACCTCGTAATATTTTAAAAGGATCCTCAGAAAAAATTTTTACTTATCCGTATATTCCTGAAGAAAAATATTTAAAGTTTGTTGCTAGAATTGGCAATAGTGGTCATGCATTGATTGGAAGGTTAAAAAATATAGCTTCAAGTGCCGATCCATCTTTTGGAAATTTAGAATTGCTTTTTCTTAATAAGGACGGATATATGCGAACGGGAATGACCCTTCCAGAGGGTACTTCAACATCCGCTCATATTTCCTTTAAA
>DAISZI010000144.1:0-3360 GCA_036824885.1 Oligoflexia bacterium | reverse complement strand
GTATTTGGTCTATTTACGTGAAGATGGGTTTAATTTTGGTTCGCTTGAAAAAGATTCTGACTCAGGATTTGGAAGTGCTGTGGTGTATCATCTTGATGCTAAGGAGCATGGAACTGAACAAGGAACAAAAATAGAGAACAAGTGTGAAGATATTGAGCGTGTTCATTCTTCCTTTGGTCTTTATGGTAATTACTTATTTTATGCCTCCGATTTCATTGTTGATGACAGTCAGGCTAGCGTGATGGCAACTATTGTGATTAGGAATTTAAGTAAAATTTCTAAAGGGGATGGTTGTGATGATTCTGCAGAGACTAAGTTTAGTAAGTTGGTGAATTTTAAAATTAAGAAGGTTTTCTTTTTGAGCGCTGGCAAAGAGGTGAGCGATTTTTTCAATAGGGATGAAGAAGATCTCTCTGGTGGAAGTCGTGAACGAGCTAAGCGGACAACTCTTTTGAGATCATTAACACCGGAGAATGATTCAGATGAGGATAACTCAGGTACTAGTTCACCGTTGATGGTCGGATCTCCTCGAAAATAAAACGTTATCAAAATTGAGCTTAACGAAAAGGAGGAGGTCTTCGGACTTTCTCCTTTTCTATTGGAAATCTAAAAGCTTCAATGCTCGGGTGCCTTTTTCTCCAAAGTAGACGTGGGCAAATTTACTGCAGCGCCCAAGGTATCATGATTCATACGTTAACGACGAAAACACTTGGGTGTTGTTGGCAGGTTAGGCTTACTTTTTTTTATTGATACTGGTAAGTGCGAGGTCAAAGACTTCTTCTACCTGATTGACGAAGTGGATAGTGATTCCCGTGTGTGCATAGTCTGGGACTTCGATCATGTCTTTTTTATTGAACTGAGGAAGCAGAAGTGTTTGGATGCCTGCTCTTTTGGCAGCAAGGATCTTTTCTTTAATGCCGCCTACAGGTAGAACTTTGCCGGTTAAAGAGAGTTCTCCGGTCATGGCTAGCTTTGATCGAGCAATTCTGCCTGTGAGCAAGGAGTACAAAGCAGTTGCCATGGTGATTCCCGCTGAGGGTCCGTCTTTGGGGATGGCTCCGGCAGGGATGTGCAAATGGATGTCATGCTTTTGAAAAAATTTTCGATCTATCGTTTTTTCTTGAAAGCATTTTTTCTTCACGTAGCTCCAAGCAATGTTGGCGCTTTCATTCATGACATCTCCCATTTGTCCTGTGAGTTTTAAGACTCCTGATCCTGGAATGTCTGTTGCTTCAATAAAGAGTGTATCCCCACCTAGCGACGTCCAGGCTAAACCTGTTACAATTCCTGGAGAAACAATGCGTTCTGAGACTTCGTTATAAAAACGTTTTGGTCCAAGCCAACTAACTAAGTCAGTAGCTTTAATGCGTACTAGAGGATTTTTTTTCAGCAGACCCGATTTTTTGAAGTTTACGATTTGAGTGGCGGCTTTTCTTGCAATTTGTCCAATCATCTTTTGAAGTGAGCGAAGTCCAGGTTCTCGAGCATAATCCGTGAGCATCTTTTTTAAGGCTGTTTTCTCGATCGTGAGTTGTGCTAATTCGACTCCATGAGCTGCTAGTTCTTTTGGGATGACGTAACGACGGGCAATGTCTTCTTTTTCCTCTAAAGTGTATCCTGGCAATTCAATGATTTCCATTCGGTCTAAAAGGGGATGGGGAATAGAAGAAGTTGAATTTGCTGTTGTAATAAAAAGAATCTTAGAAAGGTCAAAGGCAATATCTAAATAATGATCTAAATAAGAGGAGTTTTGTTCAGGATCTAAAACCTCCAAAAGGGCGCTTGCAGGGTCTCCTTGAAAACTTTGACCCATTTTGTCAATTTCATCGAGGAGGAAAACGGGATTTTTGGAGCCTGTGCGCTTAAGTCCTTGGATGATTTTTCCAGGCATAGCCCCAATGTACGTGCGTCGATGTCCTTTGATTTCTGCTTCGTCACGCATTCCTCCCAAAGAAAATCGAAAAAACTTTCTACCTAAGGTTTGAGCAATCGATCTTCCAATAGAAGTTTTTCCAACTCCAGGAGGGCCCACTAAGCAAATCATCGATCCTTTCGTGTCTGATTTCAGATGACGAACCGCTAAAAATTCAATGATCCTCTCCTTGACCTTTTCTAAGCCATAGTGTTCCGAGTCTAAGGTTTTTTGAGCGTGGTCTAAATCTAAATTGTCTTCTGTAACGGTATTCCAGGGTAAACTGCAAAGAATTTCTAGGTAATTGCGGCAGATATTGTACTCAGGAGATTGCTCAGAGATAGCTTCAAACTTTTCCAATTCCTCTAAAGCAATTTTTTTAGCTTCTTCGGGCATTTGAGCTTTATGGATTCTTTCTTGAAAAGACTGACTGAGCTTTTCCTTGCCCTCTAAATCCATCCCTAATTCGCGTTTAATCGAACGAAGCTGTTCCCTGAGATAAAACTCTCTTTGGTTCTTCGTAAGCTTATCGTTGATATCTTCGTTGATTCTGCGTTGGACATCTGCCACATCCTGCTCCCTTTTGAGGTGAAGAAGCAGCATCTGAAATCGCTTTTTTACAGAAAGTGTTTCCAGGTAAAGTTGTGCGTCCTCTTTCGGAAGGCTCAAGGCAAAAGCCACAAGATCGGCAACAGTTCCGGGGCCAGGAGCATTGATCATTGCAAGTCTTAGTTCATCAGTAAAAAAAGGATTCATTTCTGAAAGTTTTTTGACTTGACTGATAACGGAACGCGTTAAAGCATCCATTTCGGTTGATTTCTCTAGTTCGTCTTCTAGGTATTCGGTTTCCACCACGATATAAGGCTGCTGAGATAGCATTTTTTTCACTCGAAAACGTTTGATGCTGTGTATAAATAGGTTCACAGAGCCATCTTGCATTTTGAGGCGCTTGATAATCTTCACTGCCACTCCGACAGAATAGAGCTTCTCCATAGTAGGAAGTTCTTGAGAGTTATCGTGATCACGTACGAGAAGAAGTCCCATCATTCTTTCTCGATTGATCGATTCATCAACCATGGCAACACAGCGAGGATGGGTGACTAATAAAGGAGCCAGCAATGACGGAAAGGCAATCGGATGATTGACTGGCAAAATAAATAAATTCGGTGGTAAAATGTTCTCCGAAGGTACCTGGCTCTCCGGTTTTCCTTGAGAGTCCACAGTAGAGGAAGTGTTGTTCGTGGTCTGATCTAGGTTGGTTTGTGTATCTTCTTGAGAGGTCATGCTATTCCAGATATAAATTGGTTTTTTAGTATCACTCTACCAAGTTGGTCATTTTACAAGATTTGGCAAGTGAATTTCGACGATTTCTATTCTGAAGCTTCTTCTAACAAAGCTTTTTGAATTTTTTCCAAGAGCTCATGAGCAAAAGTGCTGTCAGGATTGCT
>DAISZI010000379.1:0-1183 GCA_036824885.1 Oligoflexia bacterium | reverse complement strand
ATGGACACCGTCGATTTTCATGGCTTGAAAGTGATGCGTAATTTTGTTATATTTAACGATATAAGTTGACTAAGTGGTCGAGGCGACAACTATCCTGAAACATACCGGCTACAAGGTCTTACCCACTTGCATCTCTGCGAAGATTTCATCACAGATGCGGGAGCTGAACACTTCTCGACCCTACAGAATCTTACCCACTTTTTTCTCTGACAGCCACGTGCAAAAGACTCTCTCTAAGCCCTCACACGACTTTGAGACCATTCCCCTGCTTTCAAAGGACCTAAATTTCCTTTAAACCGCCGATGGGTCCAAAGCCATTGCTCAGGATTTTTAAAAATACTTTCTTCCATTTCTTTTTGGAAAACCTCAGTATTCACAGCAAGCTCATAATGGTGATTTTCTGCAGATTTCCAAACGAGAGCAGGAGCAATGGTAACCTGCCAGCGACCATCTGGTTTTCTAAAATTTTCTACAGGAAGCACCACGGCTCCAGTACGCTTTGCTAAAGCCGCAACAATCAAAGAAGTCCCCACAGGAATACCAAAAAAAGGAACACGTACCCCTGCAGGAGGTCCTACATACTGATCCAAGACAAACCCCACTGCTGCTCGATCTTTTTTCAGATGAGATAAAATTTTTTGCAATGTCTTAGGCTCGTAAGCTCCGGTCACCCCATAACTTTTCCGACCTTTTTCAATGACCTGATGAAGCCAACGGGGCTTAATGCGTTTAGTCACGAGCAATAAATCAGCCTCAGCGATGAGAACTCCCGAAGCAGCCATCACCTCCCAATTACCCAAATGGCTTGATAAAAAAATCACTTTCTTGCCTTGATCCCAGGCCTGCTTAGGATAATGAGCCCCTTCAAAATCCACATACTTCGAGACAAAACGCCGCATAGGAGCTTTTCCTCCTAAAGAAGGAAGCACCATAAAGATCTCTAAGATTAAATTTCCAAAACTCAAATACGCATCACGCAAAAGTTTTTTTCTACGCACGGGATCTTGAGGGTAAGCAAAACTCAAATTTTTTTCTACGGTGGAATGCCTGAAACCCAAAGAACCAATAAACCATCCCAAGAGATTTCCCCAAAAAATCTGGCACTTTCTTGGTTGAAAAGAATAGCCTAAACTGATAGCATAAAAGACTCCAAGAATCACTTTCCCCATAATACTTCGGACGA
>DAISZI010000143.1:0-4719 GCA_036824885.1 Oligoflexia bacterium | reverse complement strand
ATGGGCTATTCTGACAAGATCTTGCACAGCTTTATTGAAATAATTGCGACAAAGCTCCGTTTCATCATGGTTCACGTCTAACGTTTGAAAATTCACCTTGGAGCGCACCAAGCCTAACGTTTCATAGGGCCTCGAAACCCCTCCCGAAAATGCCTTTTGAGAAGGAAAGCGATAAACGCGATAAGCAGGCGCTGGCATACTCGAACAAGCTGCCAAAAGAAAAAAAAACCAAAAATACCTCATAAACACGCGGGAGTTCCTACCCCATTTTTCGTTCTATGCACCCCAGAACCTCAAAGCCTGAGTATTCTACGACCCTTCCAGAAGTCAATCAAGTCGATTTTCTTTAGCTTCTGCTCCCAGTCGCTTTCAAAAGAGGAAGAAAGTAGCAAAAAGATTTTTTTAAAGCCAAAAAGAACCCTGCCGATGAATGTTTAGTAGGTCATCCAAGGAAGAAAACCTACTAAACTCAAGGAGGAATTATGACTATTCGAGGGGGATAAAATGGGATTAAGAATCAATACCAACACTCAAGCGCTCGTAGCACATCGTTTTTTAACCACTAATACAGAGAATCAGCGCTCCGCGTTAGAACATCTTGCATCAGGTTCTCGCATCAATCGTGCAGGAGATGACGCAGCAGGATTGGCCATTAGCGAAAAACTGAAGTCAGAAGTTCGTTCGATTCGACAAGCCAACCGTAACGCAAACGACGGTATCAGCTTACTCCAAGTGGCAGAAGGTGGAATGAATGAAGTCAGTAACATCTTAATCCGAATGAAAGAGCTCTCCGTACAAAGTGCTTCAGACACGATTGGTGATACAGAACGAGGATTTGTCAATAAAGAAATTAAGCAATTGAAATCAGAAGTCGATCGTATCGCTAGTGTAACAGAATTTGATGGTCACAAACTGCTTGACGGAAGTTCTTCACCCCTGGAAATTCAAATAGGCACCAAGAACAATCCTACTATGGACCGCTTGGTCTACCACAGTGCACCTCTTTCAGTGTCAGTAAATTCTCTTAATCTAGAAGGGGTCTCTGTAGAAAGCAAAGAAGCCGCTCAGCAAAACTTATCCGTGATCGATTCAGCTTTAGATCGCCTGAACGGAAACCGTGCAACGGTAGGTGCTTTACAAAACAGAATGAACTCCACGATCAACAACTTGGCGATTTACAAAGAAAACTTGGAATCTGCTAACTCGCGCATTCGTGATACTGATATGGCTGAAGCTTCAAGTGATTTAGTCAAGCAGAACATCCTGGCTCAGACCAACATCTCGGTACTTTCGCAAGCAAATCAATCTCCGCAAGCAGCCTTAAAGCTACTTGGTTAATTCTCTGAGAGACCGGTGGGACTGGATCCCACCGGTTTTTTTTTGAAGCCTTGAATCTTGCTTGTGTGTTGAGAGCAATGGTCTTATAGTGTGGGGATGTCGAATATACAAGAAGCCTATTGCGTTAAATGCAAATCAAAGCGTCCTATGAAAGAGACCAAAGAGGTCACCATGAAAAATGGAAGAAACGCTTTACAAGGAAAATGTGAAACATGTGGGACAGGAATGTACAAGATCCTCCCCAAGAAGTAGCCTCCGGTCATTATCGGACTTCTGGCAACCCCTACTGTGTCAAATTGCAAGAATTTCCTGGTTTGGTCTACAGCGATGATCAAACAGAAGTTCACAGAGGTTCCTGGAGGAACGAATTTCAGGCTTCGGATTACGCTTCGCTTCATGTCGAAATAGGGTGCAATGCTGGTCATGTGATTTTTCCCTGGGCCCAAGCCCATCCGGATCGTCTTTACCTAGGATTAGATTGGAAATTCAAACCTATCTTCCGAGCAGCACAAAAAGTTTCCGAAAGAGGACTTTCGAATCTTCGTTTTCTGAGAGCCCACGCTTGTCATTTGGATGCTATTTTTGCACCTTCTGAAATAGACCGTTTATTTCTTTTTTTTCCAGATCCCTGGTCAAAGCGTGCCCAACAAAAAAATCGTTTAGTCACACAGCCCTACTTAGAAACGCTAGCCACCCTGCTGAAACCTCAGGGAGTCCTTCACATCAAAACAGACCATGGCCATTACTTTGAAAGCATCGTCCAGAAAATCAATCCTTTGACTTGGTCTGTCTTAGAGTATTCTGAGAACCTCTATGCGAACCACCCTCACCCTGAAACATTACAGATGCCTGAAGTCACCTTGTTTGAAAGGCTTTTCATTCAGAAAAAAATTCCCATTCGAAACTTAAAATTAATGAAAATTTAAGGCATATACCTGACATTCACAAAGGTTTTTTTGTGCTCGTACACTTGGATTTTCTTTTCTGTGAAAGAAGACCCCCCTTCAGGAGAGATACGAAGCACATACTGCCCAGGCATAACGGCCACACGAAAGATCTGAAGATCCTTAGGTAAGAGATTCCAAGAACGCAAATCTGCCTGATCTGCGCGATCCAAGAGATGCAATACCAAAAACCCGAGAAATAAATTATTCGTTTTTTTCCCCACCAAAGCCCCTGCTCCCACTTTAGCAACCAATCCCCCTACTTTTTTAGCAATCAAACCCGCATACTTTTCCTTTAAATTTTCAATTGCCATAAACTCAATATTTTCTAAAGGAAAGGTTCTTCCTTGAAGACTTCCATCAAGAAAAATACGAGCATGCGAAACAGGGTTGAACCGCGGGTAAAACTCAGGAATGGACTCTAAGTGAGGATTAGGCCTTTTTGCAGGAGAAATACCGTTTTCGTAAATAACTACGATTTCTCCTCGTGGGGAACGAGAATTCGCCAGTAAAGCGTGACGATGATGCTCGGCATTGAGTTGAAAAACCTGATCCCATCGCTCCATATCTGCACGATCATGCAATTCATAGGCACACTTCCAAAGCATCTCCCCTATGCCTGGAATATCAGAACGCAATTTCCAAGCATGCTGATAATCAATAGAAGCATCTTCATAGTTGCCAGCGGCCTCATACGCCATTGCCGAAAAATAACGAGCAAATGCACTTTGTTGATACTGACGCTTGCCCTCACTTACCATCATAAAAAGTTTGTGATTAACGCGTCGCGCTTCAACTAAACAATCTTCAAAATTGCCCATCAGGGCGTAATTCATCGCTAAATACGTGCTAATGAGAACATTTTCAAAATCTTCTGCTCGGTAATCTTTAATGCGATCGGTGATAAGAATCGTCGCCGTTTCTTTGGCAAGACTCGTATAATCCTTGATTTCAGCAACCTGATCCGCCTTTAAAAAAAATTGATTGCTCAGCTGATACTGACCTGCTGCATGGTAAGCAAGCCCAAGATCGAGCAAATAAAGAAGGAGATCCCGCCCTGTCTCGCCCTGCTTTTCAAGCCCCTTCTTTAAAGAAAGAGCAGCCTCCTCATAACGACCCTTACGAAAGAGCCGATTGGACTGGTGATCAGACATCCTGGCTGAAGAACAGCCCAAAACAAAGAAAAAACCAATAATCCTTAAAATCTTAAACGTCAAAAACAAAGGAAACTAAAGACCAATCCTTCTTTTTTTGTATTTTTTTCGAATTTCCCGCTCTTCGGTGCAATCAATCGTAGATTCGGCCACATTCGTTAAATTCATCGTGAGTTTATAGTAAATAAATTTATCAGATCCCACCTGCTGAACATTCGTGGCTAAACTCCCACTTAAAATATAATCAGCCCCCAGCTGAGATCCACGTTTCTTAGCAGTCGCAGCTGAAACCTGACCCGAAGCTTGGTAATCGTACTCCTGTGACAAGGTATCGCGCTCCTCTTTATTGATAAAACGCACCTTGCCCGACTTAATCAAAGCTGTGCGCACCTTCTCAGTCAAAGAAAGCGTATCAATATGCTCCTCAGTACGGTTCGCTACACGCTCTACCATCACTACAGGAGGCTTAGTCGCTTTGACCACATAAGGACAAGCCACCATGGCATGAATCACCGTATCCGCCATCTGCTGCATATCAGATTCATTGAACTTATCGTCTAAAAGTTCTACACGAGTAGGGCCATCATACTCTCCACGAACAAAACCCCGAGGACTACAACCAGAAAAAACGAGTAAAAACAAAATTATTTCTTGTCTCAAACGCATTCTCTTTCACATACTATGTTACCTGCTTCCTGCCAATCAAAAAAACACCTCGAGAACTCCCATCGGGTACAATGGCATGCCCCCTCTTGAGACATTTCTCAACCCCCTTTTATACTTGCTGCTAAAGGCTTTTTTTACAATGAATTTCATAAAACTGAATCTCATTTTTTGATTCTTAAAAAAGACTGTGCTAAATTTCTTCTGTTTTGATAACACTTCCAAAAACACGGTTCATCTTCTTTCATGGAAAAGGCGGAGTAGGGAAGACCACCCTCTCTCAAAGTGTCGCACATGGTTTCAAAGGACCGAGCCTATGGGTGAGCTTAGAAAATCCTTATTATCCGACAACCCCTCTGAAACACTTGACCTATGCCCACTACGATTTTCTTTCCTGCTTAGAAGAATACTTAATCCTCAAACTTCCAAGCGCGACATTAGCGCGCAAAATCGCACGTCAGCGCTTTTTTCAGCACTTAGTCCATATAGCACCTGGACTCAAGGACTTAGTGCTACTGGGGAAAATTTGGTTTGAGCAAAAAAACTATGCTCAAATCATCGTAGACCTTCCTGCCACAGGCCACGGCATTGCTTTATTTCAAAGCCTCCCTAATTTCATC
>DAISZI010000378.1:0-1031 GCA_036824885.1 Oligoflexia bacterium | reverse complement strand
AAACTCAAACCTTGACCCCGAGGGGAGATGGTCGGTCGATGGTGCACCCCGAGGGGATCCCACCTCAGCTGACGGAAGCCAGCCTTTACTTTCATTGCGCACATTGGTTTGTCACCAAAGTACTCGCACGTATGTTAGACTCCTTGGTCCGTGTTTCAAGACGGGGTAAATAAAGCCATTTCGTCAGGATCCTGACCTCGCGTGCGTGACCCGCACAGTCAGTCGGCTGCAACCGAGCACTGCAGGCAGTAGGACGGAGGCAGCCGGAAGAGAGCAACAGGCAGGCAAAGGCGAGATGGAACCTCGGTCCAAGCCGCGACAGGGATCGGCAGGTTTCCCCGGGGGTACCAATCCTGCCGAACATTTCCCGCGGCACAGAACCCATCCTGACACGCCCCAGGCCGCAGTGCCGGCATCCCCGCGGGGAGACCGGAAGTACGACCAGGGGCAGACACTGACTTCATTCGCTTCCCTTTCAGCAATTTCAGGTACTTTTTAACTCTCTTTTCAAAGTTCTTTTCATCTTTCCCTCACGGTACTTGTTTGCTATCGGTCTCCCACCCGTATTTAGCTTTAGATGGAATTTACCACCCGCTTAGAGCTGCAATCCCAAGCAACTCGACTCGTCGAGGACGGCCCGTACGCCGCGACACCCAAGGCAAGAACCGGATTATCACCGTCCATGATGCTGTTTTCCAACAGACTTGGCCCTGGAGCACGACTGGGCACGCATCTCTAGACTACAATTCGGGACGAGGAGGCCTCGCCCAGATTTTCAACATGAGCTCTTCCCGCTTCACTCGCCGTTACTAGGGGAATCCGAGTTGGTTTCTTTTCCTCCGCTTATTAATATGCTTAAATTCAGCGGGTTTTCTTGCTTGATTAGAGATCTGAAAAGGGGAGGTGAGCAGTAGTAGAGGAGGGTGGTAGGGAACCCTGCGAAGGGAACCCTACACCCACCCCACCCACACACTCACGCGTTTCCTCTTGGAGGCCGCAAAGCACCGTCCCTTTTTCTCTCGTTCCCGTCC
>DAISZI010000007.1:0-19361 GCA_036824885.1 Oligoflexia bacterium | reverse complement strand
CCCATGAATTGCTGCCCTAGTCTCCATGTCAGCTCTGTCTACCTGTGTTCTTTTAATTTTTTAAAAGAACAACGAGAAAAATTTCGCTGGTTCTTGGGCTGGGCAACGGCTGTGGCGATTTCCACCCTCACCACGAAACAACATTACCTCATCGATGTCGTGACAGGACTAGCCATCGCTCTGGCGAGTTATTGGATTTTTTTTAAAAAAGTCACGTATCGATCCATCTAAGTACTATTTAAAAAATTCATTTCATCAACTTTTTTTTGTATATAATGTCCTTTCATCTATTGCGATGCATTATGCTCATGAAGTAAAATGCATACTTTCAAGGAACCAAACGCTCAAATTTTCTGAAACGATCTTCACTACTGACAAGCTCTCGGAGATTCTTCAGAGAGACGACTTTCACAGTGTTAAAAAATGAGAAATTTTCTAAAATCGATTGGGCTCTTGAAGAACCTTCCTTCCAATCTGACAAGACTCTCTCCCACTTCTGAGTTTTTAAAGAATGCTCCCTCCCCCCACTGAAAGGGATTAAGGCTTCAAAAACAGGTATGATTCCAAAGAAAAATTGCTCAAATGCAAGAACTCTACCTTCAGAACCAAAGCATTGATCGAGATTGTCATGAACCAGCAACTTGAAGCTTTAGACTATGAACTGCTTCCCAGATAAAATACTGATTCCGAACCTAAATCTTGCTGACAATCTCATCGGAGATCATGAAGCAGGTTTCATTTCTAACATGAAAAACCTCCTTAGATCTGAAGGATCATCAAATCGAAAATAATGGCGTCGCTTGCATTTTTCCAATGAAGACAATCACCCATTTCAATCTTAACGATAATGGCGTCAGAATCTTGAATTTCAGCAATATGCACATAGCAAATGCCAAAATCGCTCATCTTGCTCAACTTCAGTCAATCATTTAGGTTTTCACTCTCATTAAACTGGGGATACACGTTCTCATCTTGTGAAAATGCAAACAATCACAAGTTACAACTCAGCTCCAATCACCTCCGAGACGAAAGCGCCGCTCACGTTGCTCACATGAAAGGCATAAAAATCTTGAGTCTCAGCAACAATCAAATCAGTAATACAAGCACTTCTTGCCTCGCTCAAATGCTCGGAATAAAAGAGGTGATACCTCCAAGGCAATTCAACAGTGCTATAGGCGCGGCTCAAATTTCAAATATGCAGGCAACCCAATCTTTGTTATAAGAATCAAAACTGAGTAAATAAAATCATCTTTACTTGATTACTGCTGAGGAGGCTCTCGATGCCTGAGTATAGCTATGTTTCATAAAATTAGAAAACTTAAATCATTAGGCATGAGCCAAGCCTCCATTGCTAGAAAAATACAAGTAAACCCAAAGACTATTGCAAAGTACGTGCATTCCGATACACCTCCTCGCTATCGACCAAGATCTGTTTCAACACGTGTAGATCTATTTATAGAATTTCAAGAGAAAGTAAAAAAATGGATATCTCAGAATCCAAAACTGAAAGATCAAGAAATTTACGAGCTCCTTCTTGAGGAAGGCTACCAAGGAAGCAGACGTACTGTGAATCGTCGCATGAAAGAACTACGATAAGGTCCTCTTCCAACGCTCACCCCGCTAGAGTGAAAGCTATCGCGTAGCCATAAATCATGGCATTTTTTTAAAACGACTTGGTAGCAGCCAAAAAAATGAATTAAACTGATCTTTTGAAATGGTGAAATTCAGTTTTTTTATACAACGCCTCTTCATCTGTTGCGATGCATCATGCGGGTAAGATAGAATTTATACTTTCAAGAAACAAAAAGCTCAAATTTTTTGAGACGAATCTCAGTCGTGAAAAGCTCTCGGAGATTCTTCAGAGGGACGATTTTGTCAATGTTAAAAAATGAGAAATTACAGATTCTAAAATTGATCCCGAGCTCTTTCAGAGACTTCCTGAGAATTTTGAAGCATTGTCACTGAACTCAGTTACCGATCTTGATGGCAATACGATCAAATCTGAGTTTTTAGAATATGCCCTACCACCACTTAAAAGTCAAAATCAGGACATCCATGATTCAGACATAACTAACATGCAAGAACTCAAAGAGCTCTATTCTCAAAACAATCAAATCACAGATGAAGGATTCATCCAGATAGTCGTGAATCAGGAGCTTGAAGTTTTAGATCTAAGAGCAAACCAAGTAGGCTCCTTCCCAGATACAACACTTATTCGACCCGAACGATCAAAAAATTAATGCTCAATCAGAATTATATCAGCGCCTTACATTGCCAAAATGCATGAAATTCAAACCCTGAATCTGATCAAATAGAAGCAGCAGGTGCCTCAAGCCTTTCTAGAATGAAAGGGGTAAAATACTTGCATCTGAACTTCAATCAAGGGGAGGATGGAATAATGTCCTCACTTAAATACAGAAAGTGATGCAACTGCATCTAAAATCTAATCAAATCTGTGATACGGACACCATACACATTTGAACTATCAAAAAAATCAAAAATTTGGATCTCAGCGAGAATGAAATTAGAGATGTTGGAGTAGGTCATATTTGTGAAATGAAGGGAATTACCATCTTAAATCTCAGTGGCAATCATATCAGAAAAAATAATGCCTTCATTTTTAAATGGCATCAGAGCATTGCATCTGATATAATAAACAAATAGGAGATATCGAAGCCGATGATGTTCCAAATATGAAGGCAATTACAACATTGATTCTCAGCAACAATCAAATCGGTAACATAGGAGCTTCTCACCTTGTACAAATGCTCGGAATAAAAAAGCTATATCTCCAAAGCAATCCATCAGTGGTCTAGGCGCGGCTCAAATTTCAAATATGCAAGCAACCCCATCTTTGCTATAATGACTAAGACAAGCATAAAAGCTTTCCGTGCTTGTATTGCCACTGAGGAGACTTTCGATGTTAAGCATATATCTGTTTAAGAAAATTAGAAAACTTAAATCATTAGGTATGAGCCAAGCCTCGATTGCTAGAAAAATACAAATAAATCCAAAAACTATTGCCAAGTATGTGCGTTCCAATACACCTTCTTCCTATCAACCTAGATCGGTCTGAACACGTGTCGATCTATTTTTAGAATTTCAAGATAAAGTAAAAAAAATGGATATCTCAGAATCCAAAACTGAAAGATCAAGAAATTTACGAGCTCCTTCTTGAGGAAGGTTACCTAGGAAGTAGCCGTACCGTGAATCGTCGTATGAAAGAACTACGACCGAATACACGTATCTTCCAACGCTCACGCCTCTAGAATGGAAGCTATCGCCAATTAGAGGCAATACCATTACTGATATGACTCATCAGAATAACGGAGAACCCTTAGATATTCTATCATTTTAGCTTACTAAGGTAGAAAGCTATCCATGCAACCTATGCTGGAAAGATCCAAATTCTGTATTGAGTTCACGAAACTGAAATCCTGTCAAGTGAGCAAATATCGCCCATTTCCGGTTTTCAGGAATGCCTCAATGGATGAATCACTCATAATTCACTTAACAAAATAACACATCAACCTCGATCCATGAAATACAATGGCCTCCATTTCATCTTGATTTCAAGTTTTCCTAGACCAACGAGATGGGCGTTGTTTTTGAGCTCTCGAAAAACAGCATCTCTTTTTTTCAAAAGATCCTTCTTGAATTCGGTGTGCTAAACCAAGTTCTGCTAAATGCTCAGTACCGTTTAAAACCTTTTCCAACAATTTACCAGATACCTCTAAAATACTTCATCGTCTTAAAAAGCGATTCTGATGCCTTTACAGTTAAAACAGATGATTAATCACTTAATTCCGTTTTATCTGCATTCTAAAATCTTAGAAAACTCCCGAGCAACCATGCACCCATCAATCAAGTTGAGACATGGCATTGAAGCAGACTCAGAGAGTATTTTCATTTGCATACGATTTAGCCTCTTTTCTTGTCAGAAACCCCCCCCTGGAATTTTTCAATACACGACATAGAACCAATACAGCTTTACTGACAGCAATCTAAAAGATCCTCGTGCTTCAGAACTCCCAATTTGCTGATACAACTGATAATAGATCCAGATCTGTTTGAAAACGTGTCGATTTATTTGTAGAATTTTAAGACCAAGTAAAAAAAATCGATACCTCAGAATCCCAAAAAGCCGTACTGTGAATCGTGGTATGAAAGCACTACGACACGCCTTAGAATGAAAGCTATCGACAATTGCATCCTCTTTTTTTGATCAAGAGTGTGAGTCACCAATAACAGGAAGCCCCTTAAAAATTATTATCTCTCTCGTTAGTGGAGTAGCTAAAAGCCACCAAGGTCCAATATCTCATCCTAGATCCTACCAAAATAGAATTTTTGAACAGTTTCACAAAGTCAAGTTGACATGAATGCCTCAAAAAATAGAGGATATTCATTAGAATACAATCCCTGATTGATCCTACTTTTTTTCCGAAAGAACATTAGTACACTCAAGCTTCCTCAACCAGCAAAAACCATCTCTAAATGCCTTCGCTATGGAAAAACGAGTGTTACTCATAAAACCTCATCTTGCTGTTGACGGCAATCAAGAAAAATATCTTTTTTAGATGATACTCTACTCGTCAGGAACCTTCTTGGATCAATAACCTATCTATATCTTTCTCATACCTTGCTAAAATGAAGAAAATGAAACCAACGACAATCCAAAGATACACACCCTTCGGATGCATGACAAAATAAGAAGCTGCAGTGAGGATTAACCCGGTAATGCTTGCAAAAGCAATGATTCTTTTATAAAAATACGCACAGAAAAATCCTAACATGCCCATCATTGCTGCCCAAGGAGCAAGGATCAAAAAAACACCCCATGCTACATGCAAAGCCTTTCTTTGACCTAGAGGAACCCATGGACAGTAGTAATCACCTAAAAAGGCAAAAAATCCCAAAGTCCAACTCGTGATTAAAGAGGCATCTTGAGTGCTCATCGATCCTACTATCACCGCTAAACTGCCTTTGAGTGTATTGAAAACCACCGCAAGCAAAAACCAAGAACGAGACTTTTTTCGGAATACCAAACGATCAAAAGGAATAGAACCTAAAAAAAAACAAAAAAAAATCAGAGAAATTAAACTTAAAAGATTTAATTCTTGAAACATCAAGGTTTACCGAGATCAGGGTATCTTTGAGCAAGGATCCAAGTCACTACTCCCGCTAAAACGATAAAAATAGAGAGAAACTGACTGGTAGAAAGAGAACCCACAATAAACCCTCGAATAGTATCTCCACGGAAAAATTCAATGAAAATTCTAAAAAAAGGATAAATAAGCAAATAGGATGCTGCAATTTGTCCTTCAAACGATTTTTTTCGAGACTTAAAAAACAATCCTAAAAAAAGAAGCCCTAAGCCAAAAGCTTCATAAAGTTGCGTAGGATGAAGTGGAATACCACGTAACGCCGGTTCCACCAGCGATGAATCCAACCGAATCCCAAAACTTGAACCGGTGGGCTTGCCATAACAGCAACCCGCCATCAAGCATCCAATTCTACCAAAAGCATGCGCAATGACTAAACCAGGAGTCAAAAGATCCAAAATAGTCCAAAGAGGCATACGACGAGAAAGAGTGTACCAGATTAAAAAAGGAATAACGGCTAAAGGACCTCCAAAAAAAACTAACCCCCCCTCCCAGACCTTCACAATATCCATAGGATGAGCAAAGTACACATCCCATTGGGTCAAAACATAAAGCAACCGAGCACCCACAAACCCAACAAGTACAGACGTAAAAACTAAGTCTAAAATAGTCTGTACCTTAAAAGAAGTTCGTCCAGTCAGCGATTTAATGACCGAATTGGAAGCTAAAAAACCAAGTCCAATGCAAAAACCATAGGTACGAATCGGAAGGGGCCCCAGTTGAATCAAAATCGGATGCATGAGATCGCCTTTTTAGAATTTTTCTTGTCCATAAAAGCATCCCATAAAGCAATCGCAACGCCTATACAGATAGCGGAGTCAGCAACATTGAATGCAGGGTAATAAGCGGAATACCAATGAAAGTACAAAAAATCAACGACATACCCAAGCTCTAATCGATCTAATAAATTCCCAATGGCACCTGAAATAATCAAAGACATAGCAGTAATCACCAGGTAAGCCCGTTCAGAAATTTTTAAAAAAATATAAAAAACACCGACTAAGGCAAGACAAGGAACAATGATAAAAAAAGGATCCCGAAAGGCAGGATCAGTATGAGCCAAAAAACCAAAAGCCGCACCCTTATTTTGAACATACGTCAAATCAAATAAATGAGGAATGACGACCTGACTCTCACCTAAAGCAAACCTGTCAGTAATCAACTTTTTGGTAACCCGATCAAGAAACACCACCCAAGTTCCAACAACCGTTAAAAAGAGGTACCGATTTTTAAAAACCCATTTCATCTCCTGATACTCTCACCGCTTGTGAAGACTTCCAAGTGTAAAATTTGACTTTAATTTACAAGAAGCTGCTTTTCCAAAAGAAAAAAATGGCAATCAGGGTTGGAACCAGTGCCCCGACACTACATTGCCAAGATTTCAACTCAGGAAATTTCTTTTTCAATACCTGATACCCCAGCATATTCGGAGCATTCGCAAAAAGAGTAAGCCCCCCTCCCACAATCCCTCCCGCAACTAAATAGTACCGAGTCGTTTCTGATAAACCTGGGATCTGAGTACCCAGATGAGTCAAAACAACATTGTCTAAAAAAGAAGTTAAAAAAATAGATCCCAGGTAAACCTGCTGTGGACTTGCTGTTTTTAAAATGGCCTCCATTTCTTCTCCAGGAAATCCATTTAAAATGATCAAAGCAGTCAGAAATCCACCTACTTGAAAAGCTTGCTTAAAAGCCACCGAGATAGAGCCTTGATACTTGCGGGTGCATTTCCAAAAAATCAAATAAAGACCTAAAAGACCCCATTTCCCCCACCACCCATGAGCGGCATGCCTTAAAAAAAAGGTAAGAAAGAGAATTTGAATACCTTGGACCCAAAAAGGAACCTCTTTATCTATCAAAAACTCTTCAGTTGAGTGAAGCTCCTTCCGGTACCAATAGGCCACCCCCAGTACTGATACCAAACTTGCCGCAATACTCTTGAAAACAAAGTGATGCATCATGAAAGAAAAATCCCAACCCCAGGCTCGGGAAACCATGAGAACACAAGGAGCAGCGTAAGGTGTAATCACCCCTCCTATAGAAACATTGACCCATAATAAACCCAAACTTGCTGAATAAAATCCAAGAGCTCTCTTGCGTGAAGCAAAAAAAACTAAAAACAAAGACGTAGCAAGACTCATGGCTACTATTTCAGTTAACAAACTTCCCAATAAAGGAGTGATCCAAAGAAGACTCACATAAATTGCGACACTCTGAGGCATTCCAAAAGTACCATGGAAGAAACCTGCAACCTTCATCGCTAATTTTTGAGCCAGTACTACCAAAGGACGCGTTGAACACAAAAGAAGAATGACTGCTGCTAAAAAAGGCTCTTGAAAACTTCGATCATAGAGGTACTTTTGAACCCCGACAAATCCTTGTTGAAAATTCAAAAAAATTAAAAAAATTGCAGCCCAAGACAAGAAAATGACACCTGGATCTGAAAACATCCAAGTTCTGAAAAATCTTGAAAATCGAGGATGACCGAAATCTGCTAAAAAAACGTGCAAAAAAGCACAAGTGAAAAAAAAAGAAGCCACCTAAGAAGGATAACAAAACAGTACTTTTTCTGCAAAGTATGAGTTAAACTAAGTCGTGGGATGGATCTGGATTTTGCTTTTTTGTTTTCAAACTGTGGCCGCTGAAACAGCTGATCTACCTCTTGATCTTTTAGAAACTCAGCTTGACAAGTCCAAGCCCTCACAAGAGGCTGTTTTGCTCCAAAAGGCCTTTGACGCGTGGAAAAAAGATCGCTGCTTCGTAAGTTTCAAACATTTAAGTAAAATTTCGCAAAATTCTTCCTTTGTGGATTTTAAACATTTCCTCAATGCAGCCTGCCATTATCAGGAAGCTAAAAAAAAATGGAACCTGAAAAAATATGCTGAGGTCATTTCCCACACTCAAAAAGCTATTCAGTTAGGGCATCAGGCCCAGCGTTTTGCCTACACAAGCTTATCCAAAAAATCCCAGCAATTAATCGGAGAAAATGAACTTCTTTTAGGAAAAAGTCTAACAGCCCTCAAAAGAGCATCTCAGGCGATGCCACATTTAGCTTCGGGTTTTAACCGATTGCAGGATACTTCTGTCGATTTTGAGAGTGCAGAAACTTATGCAAAAATCTGCAAAAAAAATCCTTCTTCTTTTTGTACGAGCTGGATAAAAAAACTTGCTCCTTCGTATTCCGATCCGCTCTCAAAACAACTTCAAGCTTTTTTTCCAGAAATTTTCAAAAAAACTACCAGCATTTCTAAAAAAAGTCCACTGAGTTACAAAAATCCCGATTCAGATACCGTTCTTTTTGAGGAATCTATCCATGCTTATTCAGATAAACAGCTCACTCAAGCACAAAAGGGATTCCGCAAGCTTTTACAACAATACCCTCGATCTTCCCATCGCACGCGCACTCAGTACTGGCTTGCCCAGACGGTAGAAAGCTCAGAAGCTCAATCAATTTTGTCAGAAATTCAAACTCAAGCTCCCTTGACCTATTATGCCCTTTTAGCTTCAAAAATTACCCAACAATCCCCTGATCATGCACTCAGCGCTGAGCTCCCTCTGGCAAATACTGAAGACCCTCGTTTAAATCCTTCCAGCAACTACCACCTGAATCGAGCAGAAGTTTTTTTAAAAGCAAAAGCCATGGATCTTGCAATCTATGAACTAGAAAATATAGTAGGCATTGAATCGTTTTCAAGTCCTTTTTTGACATACCTGACCATCCTCAACTACCGAGCGAAAAATCATAAAAAGTCTTTTCAAATTTTAAACGAATTATTCCAACGCAATGATCACGTTTTCAGCTCTTACCATCTGAGACTTGTTTTCCCTATTGAATTTTTTAAAACAATTGAAGAACATTCTAAGCAAAATGCCTTAGACCCTATTTTAGTCCTGAGTTTAATCAAACAAGAATCTGCTTTCGCACCAGAAGCTTATTCTCGAGCAAAGGCAATTGGCGCTATGCAAATTCTTTTAAGCACCGCTCGCAATGTGGATGCTACCATTACCTTAGAAAACTTACTTGAGTTACCTCACAATATACGCATTGGAACGAAGTACCTTTCTCAATTATTGGAACGTTACCATGGAAATACCGTGATGGCTTTAGCTGCCTACAATGCAGGCCCTGGTGCGGTAGATCGATGGATCAAAAATAATAGCCCAAAACTTTCATCTCTCCTATGGATTGAAAACATTCCATATAAAGAAACACGAAACTATGTCACTTCTATTATGAGAAACTACTATTGGTACACGCGTAAACTTCAAGACCCCAACGTAAGCTTTGAAAAAATTCTTAATCTTTTCTGGAAAGACTCAATGACTGCTCAAGGAACTTAAGGAGAAAAACGAAAGTGCAAGATATCTCCATCACGAACGATATATTCTTTTCCTTCAAGCTTCAAAGCTCCCGCATTTCGAATAGCAGCCTCACTATGGTACTTCATTAAATCGTCGTAATGATAAACTTCAGCACGGATAAATCCCTTTTCAAAATCACTGTGAATCACTCCTGCTGCTTGCGGAGCTTTCCAACCTTTACTAATAGTCCAAGCTCTTACTTCCGTCTCACCTGCGGTAAAATATGTCTGAAGATCTAAGAGATCATAACCTGCTCGAATCACACGGCTTAATCCAGGTTCTTCCATACCCATAGCTTCTAAAAAATCCACTTTTTCCTCTTCTGAAAGCTCAGCAATCTCAGCTTCAATTTTTCCACAAATAGCAATGACAGGACTTTTTTCTTCAGAAGCATACTCACACAAGCGCTTGAGATAGATATTGGATTGCTGCTGATTCAGATCGTGATCATCCACATTCGCAACATACATCACTTTCTTTGCCGTAATTAAATGAAAATCACGGATCATTAAATATTCTTCTTCTGAAAGTCCAAGCGATCGCACAGGTTTTGCTTTTTCTAAACTTTCCTTGATTTTTTCTGCAAGTGCCAACTGTGCCTGAGCTTTTTTATCTTGAGATACCCTGCAAGTTCTTTGCAAATTGGAAAATTTCTTCGTGATCGTATCTAAATCCGCCAAAATAAGCTCTGTATCAATCACAGAAATATCTCCTAAAGGATCAACTTTTCCTGCAACATGAACCACATTGGGATCTGAAAAACACCGAACCACATGAGCTAATGCATGGGTCTCTCGAATATGACCTAAAAACTGATTGCCTAATCCTTCTCCTTGTGAGGCTCCTTTGACCAATCCTGCAATATCCACAAAAATCATGCTGGCAGGCACTAATTTCTGAGGAGGAATATAACGCGCAATCGCAGCAAGCCTAGGATCGGGCACTTTGACAATGCCCACATTAGGCTCAATGGTACAAAAAGGATAATTAGCAGCTTCAGCTTTCGCTGAAGTTAACGCATTAAAAATAGTCGATTTTCCTACATTAGGTAAGCCTACAATCGCACATTGAAATCCCATCTTTCACCTCTTTTTTTTATGATAACAATTCATCGCTTCCTGCATTTTCCCCTCTAAAATCAGCAAAGCAGCCTCATTCACTTCCTCTAAAACAGCACTCACTTGCAAATACTGTGCATCGGAAAATCTCTGAAGCACATAATCAGCTACTTCTATTCGAGAAAGAGCAGACGGTCGATCAATTCCTATACGAATGCGATGGTACTTTGTGTGTTCTTTACCAAGAGATGCTTCCAAAGACTGCAACCCTCGATGCCCCCCTGTACCACCCCCAGTTTTCAATCTCAGAGTTAAAAAAGGTAAATCTAAGTCATCATGAATAACGATAAGATCTTCTGGAACACACCGATAAAACCGATAAAGAGAAGCCACGCAGCGCCCTGATTGATTCATATAAGTCTGCGGCTTAACCAGCATCACCTCTTGCCCCAATATCTGAACAAAAGAGACCTCACCTTCATGCCTGACACAAGAAACACGCGCATCCCAACACTTGCGCATCTGATCAATCGCTAAAAAACCCAAATTATGACGTGTACGCTCGTACTTAATTCCAGGATTTCCTAAACCAACAATAATTTTCATTTAAAAAATAAACTACTCACACTATCGTGGTGCTGGATACGGTAGATAGCTTCTGCTAAAAGCTCTGCTACAGACAATTGAATGATTTTTGGACAAGAACGAACTTGCTCAGAAAGCTCTAAGGTATCTGTGACAATGACTTTTTCAATCTGAGATTTTTCGATGCGATCAATGGCAACACCCGATAAAACTCCATGAGTTGCAGCTGCAAAGACTTTCTTTGCTCCGTGCTTGAAAACTGCCTCTGCAGCTTGCACCAAGGTCCCTGCAGTATCAATCATATCATCTAAAATCACCACCGTTTTCTGACTGACTTCTCCTACTACATTCATAGCTTGAGCCATATTCGGCCCTATACGCCTTTTATCAATGACAGCAACGGTTGCATCTAACCGCTCAGCTAATTGCCGCGCACGCTCTAACCCCCCGGTATCAGGACTCACAATGACAAATTCTTTACAATCAGACATTTTTTTGAAGTGATCCAAAATCACAGGTGAGGCGAATAAATTATCAAAAGGAATATTGAAAAATCCCTGAATCTGCCCTGCATGCAAATCCATAGAAACCATCCTCGTGGCTCCCGCTGCTACAAAAAGATCCGCAACTAATTTTGCGCTGATAGGTGTTCGAGGAGAAACCTTCCTGTCTTGACGTGCGTACCCATAATAAGGAACAACCGCAGTAATTTCTCGAGCACTCGCGCGTTTCAAGGCATCTATCATCACTAAAAACTCCATGAGGGTCTCATTGACAGGACGAGAGGTACTTTGAATCACATAAACATCTCTTCCTCGAACATTCTCACGAATTTGAACAAAAATCTCCCCATCACTGAAACGTCGAAGCTCAACAGATCCTAAAGACTTTTTTAAGCGTTGGCTGATTTTTTCTGCTAAATGCAAACTCGCTGTTCCTGACAGCAAGACCCAGTCTCTCGTTTCCATGCTCACGCCCTTCATTTTAAAACAAAATTGAGAATTTTATCCTGAACAAAAACAATCTTTTTAATTTCATTGTCCTGCAATTTCTCAGCAATATTCGGAATTTGACGCGCTAATGCCTCAACCATTGACTGATCTGTTCCCAGAGGAAGCTCTAACGTCCCACGTAATTTTCCCATCACTTGTATGGCAATGGTCCCTACCTCCTCAGCAACCAAGTCGGGATCAAATACGGGCCAAGGCTCAAAACTCAAAAGCCCTTTTTCTCCTAAAATCTCCCATAATTCTTCCGCAAGATGAGGTGCAAAAGGCTGAAGAAGCTGTACAAACGCTCTCAAGCAGCAATGAGGTCGAACAGCATATCCCGTCATAGTATTGACAAATACCATTAAATGACTCATAGCTGTATTGAACTTCAAATGCTCAATGGCATGGGTCACTTTTTGAATGGTCTGATGGGTGATTTTCCGCTGCTCAGCATCAGGCTCTTGAGTGCCAATACTTGCAAAAAGCCTAAAACCTCTTTGTAAAAAGCGATAAACACCCTCAATAGCTTGAGTAGACCAAGGCTTTTCTTTCTCAAGAGGCCCTAAAAACATCTCGTAAACGCGTAAAGTATCAGCTCCATATTCAGCTACCACATCATCAGGATTGATCACGTTCCCCCGAGACTTAGACATCTTTTCCCCGTCTTCACCTAAAATCATTCCCTGATGAACGAGCTTCCGAAAAGGCTCTGACTGACTGACCCAACCCAGATCAAAAAGAACCTTCATCCAAAACCGAGCGTAAAGTAAATGCCCCACAGCATGCTCCGCCCCCCCTATATAAACATCGACCGGCATCCAATAACGCACAGCCTCTGGATCAAAAGGCGCTTGCTCATTGTGGGGATCACAGAACCTTAAAAAATACCAAGAAGAAGCGGCACTTCCTGGCATGGTATCCGTTTCTCTTCGAACGCGCTCCCCGGTAACAGGATTGACAACATTCACCCAAGAGGGAATAGATGCCAAAGGACTTTCTCCCGTTCCAGAAGGCTCGTAACTTTCTACTTCCGGTAAAAGCACAGGCAGATCTTCGGGTGCCAGCGCAAGGACCTTCTCTTGCCCATACACCATCGGAAAAGGCTCCCCCCAGTAGCGCTGCCTAGAAAAAAGCCAATCCCTTAATTTGTACTGCACACAGGGAGCTCCCCAGTCACGCTTTTGGGATTCTGCTACCAACCACTCCCTGGCATGTGAAGCCTCCCACCCCGTCAACTCCTGAGAGTGTATCAGAAATTCAAAACCATCTCGTTCCTCTAAAACCTGCTTGATAGGAAGCCCGTACTTCGAAGCAAAATCAGCATCCCGAGCATCGTGTCCAGGCACTCCCATCACAACGGAACTCCCATAACCTGTGAGCACATAATCAGCAATCCAAATAGGAACTTTCTCTTGATTCCAAGGATTGCAAACATAAGAACCTAAAAAAATTCCCGTTTTCTCCTGTAAAGCTTCTTTTCTTAAGACTTCTGATTTTTGAGCAGCTTGCTTCTGGTACTCGCGCACTTTTTCTCGTTGTTCAGCAATAGTCAATGCCTCCACCCAAGGATGCTCAGGAGCAAGAACTAAAAAAGTCACCCCAAAGATGGTGTCGCAACGCGTGGTAAAAGCATCAAGACACAAGTCACTTCCTACCACAGGAAATTTCACCAACAAGCCTTCACTCTTGCCAATCCAGTTTCTCTGCAATTGCTTAGTGCCTTCCGGCCAATCTAAGGTATCCAAATCTTTGAGAAGCGCCTCTGCATAATCGGTAATTTTCAGCATCCACTGCTTCATAGGAATCCTGAAAACCGGATGATCCCCTCGTTCAGAGCGTCCATGAATGACTTCTTCATTAGCCAAAACAGTCTTCAGTTCAGGGCACCAATTGACGGCTACTTCCTTTTGGTAAGCAAGCCCTTTTTCGTAAAGCTTTAAAAATAAAAATTGCGTCCAACGGTAGTAGGAGCAATCGCATGTAGAAATCTCACGCGACCAATCGTAACTGAACCCCAAAGTTTTCAACTGCCGCTTGAAAGTTGCAATGGCATCTCGCGTAGTCTTTTCAGGATGAACCCCAGTTTTCAAAGCATACTGCTCAGCAGGAAGCCCAAAAGCATCCCAACCCATAGGATGAAGCACATTGAACCCACAAGCTCTCTTATAACGTGCCAGTATATCCGTTGCCGTGTAACCTTCAGGATGCCCTACGTGTAATCCGGTACTGCTTGGGTAAGGAAACATGTCTAAAACATAATACTTGGGTCTGCAATCCCCCGTTTTAGCCTCAAAGCATCTTTTTTCATCCCAAAATGCCTGCCACTTAGGCTCAATGCGCTTGGGCTCATACTTCATCTGCTACTCCTCATTGGTCCCCAAGACTGGACTTGAACCAGCACACCCTTGCGAGCGCGGCGCCCTGAACACCGTGTGTCTACCATTCCACCACTTGGGGATTTCTCTTTACTCATTGCACTTCTTTTAGACTCTTGCTAAATCACCTCTACGATCATGCAGAAAATGACCCATGGATCCAAGTGGCGACTACGACCACAGAGTGTTTTTTTTTGGACAATACTGATCATCTTAGTAGCCTCGATGTATCACAACCTCCTAATGCATGCACGAGATTTTGTCGTTTACTGGAAAACCGCATGCTTTGTCCGTTCCGGTGGCCCTGTGTACTCAGTCGCTCGAGATGGCGCTTGGGTTTTTAAATACCCGCCCTGGACATTTCCCCTTTTCCTGCCTTTTGGTTTCCTGAACCTTACCTGGGCTAAAACCGTCTATGGAATTTTACAAGTACTGGCTTTTGCTTTCATCTTGCGATGGACCTTCAGAGCTTCCGAAGACACTCGTGCTCCTTGCATCGTAGTTTTTTTATTTTGGGGCCTCTGGCAAGTCAATGCGCAAGATGGTCAAATTTCTCTGTTTTTAATCGCCACCTGGTTATGGGCGGGAAGCCCTATGGCCTTAGAACGCCTCAATCTGAAAACTACTTTGCTTCTTGCTGCTTGCTCCTCCAAAATATTCACTTTTTATCCCCTCCTAAGCCTAGGTATTTCATGGAAAGCCATTCGCACCACTTTTTTTATTTTTATAGCCATTTTTTTGCCCCTGTCTCTGCCTGCTCTATGGGTAACGAAAGATCACTCCCTATTCCATTTAGGACAATCCTATGCACAGGCAGCACTTTCAGGAGGACACCTCCTACTGGATGCGGATGTCAGAGGAAGATCCAACCAAGGCCTGACAGGACTATGCTTGCGTCTTTTACAGATTCCCCGCGAGCAAACGCTTGCGGATATCTTCTGTTGTCTCATCGTAGGATCGCTCATCGCTTTCGGTTGGCATCGTCTTTCCCGTAACATGCGATTTCAAGATCGCTTTGTGGGCTGGATAGGATTAACCCCTGTCATTCATCCTCTGCCTTTTTGGTATTCCTTTGTCATGGCATTTCCATTGGCAAGCCTCTCCCTGAGTGCTTCTCTGAGAGCCAAAAAGCGAACCCTAACTCTTGCTAGTTCTCTGCTTGGCATCGCTATGATTACTATTTTAACTCAGAAAACTCTTGGATCGCTCGGAACTATCCTTGAATTTTACTCGGTCAAGTCCTGGGGAGTCTTGCTCTGCTGCCTTGCCCTGAAAATCAGTCAAAAAAACTAGTGGATGATCGTCCCAATTCTTTTCGGCTTAAAAGTGAACTCACTTTCCGAAAAGCTCATCCAAAAAGAAAGCCAAATGCACATGGCCCTCCCTTTCACATTATCCAGAGGGACAAATCCCCAAAAACGGCTATCATTGGACATGTCTCGATTGTCACCCATCACAAAAAGTTGACCTTCCGGCACAGTGATAGGTCCAAACGTCTCTCCTAAGAAATGGGTCTTATCTAGCATCACAAGATGATCAACACGGTCTAGATGCTCAGAATAAAGATCAAAGGTCGCTTGGGTATACTTAGGGTCATTCAATGATTCAAACTGAGACTTGCTTGCTTCAGCAGTGAGACTCATTTGACCGATTTCTTTTTGATTGATATAAAGGGTCTTATTTTTGAGCTCGATTTGATCTCCAGCGATTCCGACCACACGCTTGATATAGTAAATGTTTTCATCTTTAGGATACAAAAAAACCACAACATCACCACGAGAAGGAGGATCCCTCTTCATGAGATACAAAGGCTGCTTACGAAAAAGATCCGAAAAAGGAACCTTCAGTCCATAAGCAAATTTATTCACAAAAATATGATCCCCCACCAATAAAGTGGGAATCATCGATCCTGAGGGGATCTTAAAAGCCTCCACAAGACTCGATCGCACCGTAAAAACCAAAAGAAGCGACAGAGCCAGAGAAAAAGTGCCCTCTAGAAACCATTTTTTAGTATAAGGAACCGGTTTTGTTTTTTTATCTTTCACAACGGGCCTATGATAGCCTGTTCAAGTAAGAAGTACAGGAAATTTTAGCCTAACTAAAGGGGTTAAATTTATACAGTGATGAAGCTTTTAGATCGTTATACCAGTGGTCTTTTTTTACGCAATCTGCTTTTGGCCCTTGCGGCCTTGAGCTTTCTTTTTTGGTTTCAATCCATGCTGCCTGATTTTTACGATCACAAGTACACTTCTAAACAAATTTTAATTTACCATGCCATGAACATTCCTCAGATTATCACACAAATGGCTCCTCCTTCGGTTTTACTCGCAACCGTCATCACCCTTTCGGGGCTCTCTCGCAATTACGAGCTCATTGCTTGTTATGCTTTAGGCTGGGGGGTAAAGCGCATTTTAGCCCCCCTTACAGCCATTATCGCTATATTCTGTTTTCTCCTTTTGATCCTACAAAACTTCTTACCGCCTATTTTTCAAACAAGGCTTCGTTACAAAATAACAACCATGGAAAAAAAAATGGATTTTTTTCTGGATCTAAAAAGAGATAAAATCTGGTACCGATCAAACAATATGATTTATAACCTCAAGCATTTTGACGATAGCTCTCAGACGATTCATGGTATTTTCTTATACACTTTTAACGATGATTTTGAGCTCATCGAAGTTGTAGCTGCTGAAAAAGCAAAATTTCTGTCTCCGGGTTGGAAACTTTTAAAAGGCAATGTGACCGTTTTTTCGGAAGAAAGTCCATTTCCAGTAACCAAGAATTTTGTTGAAAAGGAAGTGCTCATTGCTGAATCTCCGAAGGATTTTCGTGAGATTGAAAAAGAAGTAGACGGTCTTAAATTTGAAGAATTACTACGGTACATTCGGAAAATGAAGCAAGCAGGAGTAAGCACACGTAGGTACGAAGTCAGACTTCATGCGCGCATTAGCTTAAGTCTCATGCCCATGATCATGTGTTTCTTGGCAGTACCATTTTCTTTGTCAACGCGTCGTGAAGGAGGGTTGATGAAGGATTTAGGCATTTGTTTTATCATCATCTTTTTTTATTGGCTCTTTTACTCCATCAGCTTATCCATGGGCACGAACGGATCACTCACACCTTGGTTTGCGGCATGGCTACCAAGCGGGGTTTTTTTCTTGCTCGCTACTGGCTTCCTCTTACGTAACTAGCCTCATCCCTTTGCTCGAGAGATGCCTCATTTTAAAAAAACAGGAAGAGTCTGAAAATTCCCCAGCATGGAAAATGCTGAGAAAGCTAAAATGCTACCACCTAGAAAAGTACAATCCCAAAATCTTAGGCTTACTTTCCAAAAGCATCCAACGAGGCATTAGGCTCCCTCGTTTTTTCCAGACAGGTATTTACATGAAAGCTCCAGCACAACCCTTGGAAACCGTGCTACATTATCCTGTGTCAAGAAAGGAACATAGTAAAAATCACTGCTTAGCTTCATTTTCTTGAGAACTGATTCAAAGATAAGATTTCTTTGAGGCAGTATGAATCGGATTTATTAAGAAGCTCGTATGACTCCAGGGCTTCAGTTTTGAAACCATAGGGCATGAGTAGATCATCAGTTAGAGAATATTGGAGTTGAAATATACGTTGAACTGCAATTGGATCAACAACTTTTTTAAAAAATTGCAAATCTTCATAAAAAAAGTGCATCAAAGGATGTTCCTAGGATGAGTAATCTGAGTCCATGTTTAACGACGATCTCTTATCATCAGCAGGCAACTGATTATTTTGATAATCTAAAGAATTTATTTTAAATCGAACTAGTTATCCAAAAGCGTGAGGCGAAGGCGAAATCTCAGTCGAAACTAATTCCCGGAAATAATTAGAATCCTCAAGTCCTATAAAGAAAGCATAGCGGAAACCGCCACCCTTATCTATAATATTCATTTTTTTTTGAATGAAATCCGGATTTGAATATAACGTACCATTATTCAGTGTTATTTTTCCATTATTTAAGCCAATAATTAATGTGTTTTTATATAATAATAAATTATTATAACTTAAATCTGTATATTGAAATAGAGCAGAATTATTTTGAGTATTGTATTGAAATTTGTCGCCATAGAAAAAATTACTTGCAGCCACAACAAGAAAAACTCAGGTTATTTTTTTTATTAACTATAACAAAACACGCATGAAAGTTTGGAAGATCCTTTCATTCCAAAACTAAAGATTCGAATTCCTGATTTAATTCTGATTCTGTCTTAGTAAAATTGCTCTTAGAAGGATTTTTTTTAAAAAAATCAATTTCAGGAAGATCCACCCTAGGAACATTCCTCACAGGAAAATCTATCTTAGGAATAGCTACTCTAAAAAAATCAAACCCTTCCCCAGTACTACAACCAACGATCAGAAGGGCTATCCATGCAATCGTCATCCTAAAACTACGAATACCCATCATTTTTTCCTCAGAGCAGAATCATGAATCAACTGTTACAGTTTATCAATACTTTCTAGCGATTTTAATTTTTACTAGCAATTTCAGTTAGTTGTTATCTTAAGTACTCGGGTAAGTGGCCCCCAGATAAGAGAGTCGACTTCCCACGGAACCGGACTTACGGGTCACGTATCCGGCTCTTCATGTGAATTTAATCCATTTGTTCACTGCAAACCAATGTGGTAGTCTGTTCGAGGACCGGGTCTTTTGACCTACCCAATTGATAAACCAGACGTTGGGATAAGCTCTTTCAACCGCTCGGGTATGAGACAAATCTCCGCTTGTTGGAATATACTGTCCCACCGGGAACTCCCCTGCTTGCTAGATTCTCATAGAGGATTCGCCTTGTTTTTCGG
>DAISZI010000142.1:0-4759 GCA_036824885.1 Oligoflexia bacterium | reverse complement strand
CCCCAAAACCCCAAAACCCCTTCTATTTGAAAATAATTATATATTATTTTAATATAATATTGTAAATTTATAATAATATTTAATCATCAGTTGAAGGATAATCATAATTTATTAAATAGTAATTAATAGGTTGAAATCTGGCATTCTTTCCCCTTAGGATTTCAATATATCAAATATTTCAACTACATTCACAAGTTAACAAACATTCTTATAATCGACTTCACTACTCCTAGTTGAACTTTCATTCAGTTTGCTCCATCTTGTTTAAGTATAAACATCTATCTCCAGAAGACATTACATCATACAATTCTAATTTTTTCCCAAGTTATTAAGTCTAATTATTTTAGGCAGCAGCTAATTGTTGCCTCTGATGCTTTTTCAGTTCTAGTTATGCTTGAATTCTACTTAAGTTCATCATTTGCTCTTGCTGAATTTGGGCTTGTAATGGCTGAATATGAGCTTGATTGTAATTGTCAAGCATCAGCGTGTATGCATCGGCATTAACAGCAGTTTTCTTAGAATTAGCTAGCATTATTGGAGAAAATATATTTGAATTTTTGGCACTTAAAGAAGACCCTATTGCCCAATAGTATCCCGTTGGAACCCCTTGATTTATGCTAATATTTACCTGATTTTAATCTTATATTTTTTTCGTTGATGTTTTTACATTCTTTGAATTATTCGATCTCTATTTTTGGAACTTTTTCTAGCTGCTCTGAGGCTTGTAAGTAGCTGTGTTGCTCTACCTTTTCTCTAAACTTGCACCTGCCCCTTAATATATAGGCTGGGTTGTTGTAAACGAACAATTAATTTAGGATTTATCATTGATATTATTTATTGTGCCAAGGGGTGGCCTGTTGTTCCTATTTTTTATATCTGCTTAAATTGTTTGTAAATAATTGCTGACACTTTCCGATTAATATTTCAAAATTGCTTTTTGATTATTTTGGGGTTCTTGCTTATAATAAATTCCACCCTTATTTTAGCTTTTTGTGGTCTTGCTGTTTGGCGTCATGTTGCTTAACTGATTGGCATATTGTTGATATATCGAGTTTTGCTATATTTAATTACTCTATTTATTAGTTTTCCTTTTGTTGCTTGTCTACCTTTGTTAATCTACTTAAGAGGTGCTTGCTTTTTAAGCAATACCTCCTGCGCTTCCCGGATTGGTTATGCTTGATGGTGTTGCCACAATTGGGTGAAACTGATGTTTTAGTTTTTGCTACAATTGAGACGATTTTCTCGGCAAAGTTTATGGTTTCAATGATTGACCCCCTTTGTTCACAAAGCTATGCATTGTTCTCCGATTGCGAATTGTATTATTCTGAGGCAATTCAATATTATTTTGATTTTATAAAACTAGAGGTTGTGTAAGTCCCTAACTTGTTGTATCGATTGTAAATAGGTGGTTAGGATTTCCTGGCATAATTTGTTTATTTACATGCGTTTATGGAGTTAAAATAGTATCCAAATTATTTGCTCCAAACCCAAAGCCTAGATTGCTGCTTGGTATGTTTTTAGGAGAAAAGATAACAACATTTCTTTGCCCTAATTATCCCGAACCCGCTGCCTAAGAATTCTGATTCATTTTACCTTGCTACTATTTACGAACTGAGTTTTATTACTTTGAATTTGTAAGTTTACTTCCATTTTTAGTTATTCCTTACAAAAATGTGCTCTAAGTCTTTGAAGTAAATTTTGAATTTCTTTAATTATTTATTTCATTGAAGCCTTCTGGAGAGTTTGCTGATATTGCTGATTAAGCCGACTCATTTAATAAGTTAATGTGTCCTCCTTATTTCGCACCAAAATTTTGGGAAATTTTATTGAATACTGAATTTGCTGTTCCATACTATGTTGTTGCAAATCTCTAATGATGAGAACCTGCTTTGGAATTTTAATTTTGATTTGTCATTTGACTCTAATCAATTATTGCGATACCATTGCTATTTATTTATGATTATGGTGCACCATGACTGTTTTTCTTTTTGTTTTGAAAGTTTTGATTATTAGATTGAAGCTGCAATGTCCCAAACGCATTTTGCATTGTTGAATTATGATTATCGTTAGGTTTACCAGAAAAGTTATCAATTAAACTTATTTTTTTCTGTTAATAGTAATATTATTGTATTTGGGAAAGTTGAGAATTATTGGATGGGTCAAAGTTGATTTATTTTTAATAATGCTAATATCCCTTTCCAGAACCTGTTGCATGGTTTTATTATTGAATCGTTGAGTTGCCAGAGCTTCCATGGGAAGCATTTAGATTTATGACGAGGCTTTTTAGCAAAGCTTCTTGATTTTAAATTTGTTGTTGAAAATCTTTGGCATCATGATTATTATTTATTTTTTTTTGTTACAAATAAAATTATTTCAATTGCTTTTAAATCTGCTTCGAATTCAAATTGCTGGTGTCTAGCTGTGGCATTTTGGTGTTTACTTTTTTCAGTATTTTTTATACTTCCATTATTTTCTTTTGCTTTAAATTCAACTATTGAATTGCTTGAGATTGGGGTATTGAATTAGGAAATTACTTAGCTTCTTTCTAATACAAAAAGTTTCCGTATTGAGTTTACATTTCATTGGTAGCCCTTTGGGCATTCAATCGGATGGCATGTGGACTCAGTCCTGGACTATAATCTCGGTCTCCTTTCAATTCTGCAAACTCATTCTAATCTATAAAATTATTAGTCTGAAGGGCATTCGGGTCAATTGAATACTGATAATTATAACCTAGATCATTACAAATTGTATCTTGAATTGTACCATCACAAATCGGAGAAAATCCTCTTTTGAATAAATCGTAGCCGCCTTCGTTAGACAATATATCTTCTGCAGTTCTGTTCTGAGATAGTTAATAATTCATTTCTTTTATTTTCAATTCTCTTTCCTACTTGTCTGATATTGTTTGCAATCTTTTTTTCCTATCTGCGTACCTTTCAAATTCATGGAGACCGTCTGCAATTTTTCTTAATCTCTAAGGTTGTGTTGATTTTTGGGCATTGTTCGAATACGCCGTAGATTTACCTCTTGCAGAAGCTTTTCTTGATTCATTTAGTATACTTTTTTGGCTGTTTAACTTTTTGCTCATTAGATCATATTTCTTATGACCCCTTTAACTCAATTTTTCATCGTCTGAGCTTATTATTATTTGGCCGTCATCATCAATATTTAAATTTTATTTATCATGAGATCCTTCAATTTCATCCATATCACCATTATTTTCTTCTTTTTGGTAGATGCTCGCATTTTCTAGTTTATCTCTCATTTTTTCGAGCCTGATGTTGTTGGACGAAATCACAAATAAGGACGGATTGTAATCAGGAGATCTCACATCAGCTATACTCTTTTCTCCTTTTTTAATTAGTTCTTTTAGTAGCAAATAATAACTGGCTGTTACATGATTATGCTTGTTAGCTTGTATACATTTGCGAGCATAATTTTATTCTATTTTGAATTCATTTTGCATTCGAATAAGAAGACCTTAATCAATTGGAACGGGATCAACACCTACTTGAATACCTTTAAAGTTTGATTCGCATGGCACTAAATTGAACCAAGGATGTTTTCGAATCTGATCAATTGTATATCTTTTTTCTGGATCTGTGTTTAAAATACAGTGAAAAAGATCTTTAGCTTCATCTGAGACATAGTTGGGAGTCTAAAAGTCTGCACTTAAAATTTTCTTGTATAAATTTGAAGTGTTAGGATCCTCAAAAGGCAAATATCCGCATATTAAAGCAAATAGAATTACTCCACAGGACCAAATATCAACATTTGTTCCATTATATTTTTTTCCAGCAATCATTTCTGGAGCTGCATAGCAAGGGGATCCACAAGCTGTTTTAAGAAGCTCTCCAGTTTTATATGTGTTGCTAAGACCGAAATCTACAATTTTGATTCCTTTATCGAAATCTAGCAACAGATTTTCTGGTTTTAAGTCTCTATGAACAATATTCAAACGAGAGACGTATTCTATTCCGCTGAGCAGCTATTGAAAAAATTTGCAAGCTTCTTTTTCTTAAACTCTTTAGTGCTTAACTATGTAGTCAAAAAGCTCTCCACCTGATGCGAATTCCATTATAAGATATAACTTTTTAGGTGTTTCGATGATCTCATAAAGCTAAACAACATGAGGATGCTGCACGATTTTCAAAATATGAATTTCTCTTGACACCCTCTCAACATCAGCAATATCTAAAATTTTCGATTTTTCTAAAATTTTAACAGCTACTTTTGCTTTAGTCAAAATATGAGTGCCTATTTTGACTTTTCCAAACGTTCCTTCTCCTATAGTCTTTCCAATAATATATTGCCCGATTTTTCTTTCATGAGGTTTTAAATTCAATTCTTTTTTTGAAATTTATCTCATAATTACTTCTTTAGACATTTGAGCTTCATTCAGAATGACGAAATCTAAATCTTTTAGGTCTCATTGATCATCTTCTATGTTGGCATTGGAATTTGAGTCTGATTAATCTTTTTGACCTTGATCTTCTTCACTTGTGCAAGTCTCAATTACTTTTTAAGAAGTCCTTATGTCAACAACTTGTTACTCGACTTTTTTATTTTGGTAAAACTTTTACTTGACCTAAACCTAATTTAATCCATAATCATCAAGCTGTATAAATTCCTAAGAGTAGTCATCTTGGCCTGCATCGATTTTGTCATCTATCTTATTTTTCATTTCTTATTATTTAGTTTTCTGATTTTCTTTCTTGTTTATTTTTGGATACCCTGTTTTTAAGATATCTTAATG
>DAISZI010000141.1:0-4759 GCA_036824885.1 Oligoflexia bacterium | reverse complement strand
AGTATGGGGTTGTTCGTGGAGGAAGCTTAAGTACGACGGGGGCTACGGGGATTTTAAAACGTAAGAGGTCGATTCAGCAGCTTCAGGGAGAGGTTCTTGAGTCTGAAAAGTCTCATGCTTTGATTGAGGAAGATGCCGTTCGGATCAAGCAGAAGGTAGTTCAGATGCGTATCCGTGTCCAAGCGCTTTCCACTGAAATTCAAGATTTGGAAGTGCAAAGGGCAGGAATGCAGCGGGATGTCCATCAGACTCAAAAGGCACTTGAGTCTGCGCGAGCAAGTGAAGGGTATTTAAAGCAGGAAAGTTCCAAGCTCGGTTTGGATCAAGAGCGGGCTTTGCAGGAGAAAGAGGATTTTGAGGAAAGACTTAGGGAATTGGTATCAGGCCATTTAGAACTTCAGGGTATTGTAGAAGAGAGCCAAGAGGAACTGAGCAAGCAGCAAATAGCGTTTGAGTTGGAAGAAGAGAAGCTTCAGGCATTAAAACTTCAAGAAGCTTCTTTGCAAGAGCGTGTGCGTGGTCTCAATCGTGAATGGGATGCTGCCAAAAGCATGCTTTCTGATCGCACGAGGAGGATGGAAGAAATCAGTCGCATTTTACACAAAGCTTCCTCGGAGCAGGAGGAATTTTCTGGGGGAGAATTTGAGTTACAGGAGTCCATTGAGCGTCTTACTTTAGAATTAGGAAGCGTTCGAGAAATGCTTTCAGAGGTTAAAGAACGCATGCAGCAGGCTCAAAACAGGATGGAAGAGTTACTTGAGAATAGCAAATCTTTTCATCAGCAAAGAGATCAACAGACCTCTGTGTCCAATCAGATTGCCATTGAACTTGAAAAAATTTTAGGAGAGCTCCAACATTTAGTCTTAAATCTTGAAGAAAAATACGGAGCAGATTGTTGGAATCAAGAACAGACGGATTTGGGTTCTTGGTCTGCTGAAGAGGAACTTGTCTTAACGGAGGAAGTAGAAAAGCTTCGCGATCGTCTTCGTAGGCTGGGAGAAGTCAATATGATGGCGATTGAAGAGTATGAGGCATTGAAAAAAAGATGCGATCACTTAGTCAGTGAGCGTGATGATTTGCAATCTTCCTTAAAAAATCTTCAAGATGCCATTGAGCATATCAATCAGACTTCTGAGGAGAGGTTTCAAAAAGCATTTGAAGCTATTTCAGATCGATTTGAGCGCTTATTTCCCATTATTTTTGGTGGAGGGCAATCTAAGTTATCGCTCGTTTATCCTGAAGCAAGTCGCGATATTTTGGAGGCAGGGGTGGATATTTTGGCTCAACCTCCTGGGAAGAAAGTTGCTAATATTACTCTTTTGTCCGGAGGAGAGAAAGCTTTAACCGCGGTCTCTTTGATTTTTGCTATTTTTATGGTGAAGCCTTCTCCTTTTTGTGTACTGGATGAGGTGGATGCTCCTTTAGATGATGCTAATATTGGTAAGTTCAATGCGCTTTTACGTGAAATGTCTGTAAAAAGTCAGTTTATTCTCATCACGCATAACAAAAAAACAATGGAGCTCAATGATACTTTGTACGGTGTTACCATGGAGGAGCCCGGTGTTTCTAAAATGGTTTCTATTCAGATGCATTGAGTTTTTTTTATGCATAGCACCTGTGCAAGCTCAGGTACATAAGCTTCCCGCCTTGCTTCAGCAAGTTTCTGAAAATTACTCAAGTTCTGGTACTTTTCAAGCAGATTTTGTGCAAACGAGTGTGAGTCCGATCACTGGAATTTCTAAAAAAAGTACAGGTAAAGTTTGGATCAAACGGCCGAATAAAATTCGTTGGGAAACTCAATCTCCTGAATCTCATTTGTTAGTAGGAAATGGTAAGGTTTTTTGGTTCTATACCCGTTCCATGGATGCTCCTGGTCGGTATGAGTCGATGCAGCGAGAATCTTCTGGTCCATCAGATCGATTAATACACGCCTTGCTCAGAGGAGATTTTTCTGCAATGGGTCTATCTCTGAAGCAAAAAGCACCTGCCGTTTTTTCATTTACGACTCAGGATTTCGGGTCTTTGAATCAGGTGACTTTTGAAGTAGATCCGAAAAAAAAATGGATTCAAAAAATTCAATTGTGTTATAAGCAGGGGCATTGTACAGAGATGATTCTTTCTTCCATCATATTGGGTAAAAAAATGCAAGATCAGTTTTTTGATCCATTGCATGCTCAAGACCCTTTTTTTAAGAAATAAAATACCCTAAGTTCTAACGGGTGCTAGAGCACTACTTTAAAATCAGAGATGAAGCCTCTGGCGCATGGATGGATCGAAGTTGATCCCATGATTGCTGGTGCAAGGTTCTTCAAGGAAGCTTCATGGTTTTTGGGCTAGAAAAATTCTTATGGAATTTATGGGGAAGGCTTTTGTTGCATGGTCTCAGGCATTAAAAATAGTTCAATTTTTTTGATGTATTCCTTAAGAAGGTGAGGGTATTCAAAGAGGCGTTTTTACTTAAGAATGACTCAGTGTTCTGTTGATGATGAGACATTTTAGAGCGGATCACAAAAAGCAATTTAAGCAAAGATTTTTATCATCTGAAAAATACAGGAATCTTTTGCGTGGTTTCTGAGACTCATGGATGATCTGAGAAAGACCAAGAAGCTAGTTGCAGCAATTGTCTTTTCGAAAAAAAATGAACCATGGTTGAAGCAAGGCTTCTGTGAGTTTTCAGTCGAATCAGCAGGAGGTTCCTCTTAGTCAATTCCAGAAATCAGATTTTATCCAGGTGCGATCGAATCAGTTTAAATTATTTAATTTTGAGTAAAAAATTGACAAAAATAGCGGGCAGGAGTAAAGCCCTCGCGGGTGGATTACTTTTAGGAGCCATGAGATGATAACATGTTTAAGCGTATTTTTCTTGTATTATTTTTTATCGTCATTTTTCCTCGTGCTAGTTTTTTTACAAAGTCAGATTTTGCATTTCGTTCAAAGCAAACAAGTCGAAGGGATTTTCTGACCGAGAATGAGAGTCATAAGCTAGAGCTTATACGTATTATTTCAGAAAAAGCAGTGACTCATTCTGAGCTTTTTAGTGATTTTATTGCTGCCAACCAAATAAGAGATTGGGTTTAAATTCAATCTCTTCTCTAAAGATTTATTAAAAAAAAATTATAATGAATCAAAAAGTTTTAGTCCGTATTTCATTGATGATGTCATCGAAGCTTTTCCTGTAAAACAGGATTATTTCCTTCTATTAGAAATTTTTTACAAAAAATATGGGGCTGATTTATAGAAATATTAATCAGGCGGAGATTTTCCTAAAATTCTTGCGCTTAATAATAATAATTAGCTGGATGCATTTTTGAAAAAAGCGAATTTAAAAAATTATACACCAGAAACAAATCCTGGATTGTATTTTGTTACTGTTTTTTAACTGATGAATTTCACAAAAGGAATACTAGAAATCAGAGATCTGCAGTGGATTTTTATCTCCCCGATTTAAAAAAAGCATTCTATATTCTCGAAAAAAATCGTTTGGTTTGTGGTCGCAACGAATTTTTACAATTTCTTGGGGACAAACAAAAATTGATAGATTTAATTTTTGAAGGTGGCATTGTCAAGTCTGATTTATTCAGATTTTTCATTTTAGGAAATAATCAAAATTATATTTAATTTTATTTCAATTTTTAAAATCCAGAAGATATCAAGAACATGCTATATGAAAACGATTTCAGTATCGAGTTTGTTAACGATATTGTTGATGAACCATTGGCGAATCGATCGATTTTATTAAATAAAATTGAGAGTTTGTATCTTGGTCAGGTGGATAAACTCAGGGACATCATAAGCTACCATCGGATCAAGGGATTACCTTTTGAGGTGATTGTTTTGGGATTGATGGAGATGTTTCCTAATGAGGCCCCTATCAGAGAAGTTTTGATGGGGGATGTAGATGATGGCCAAGAAGAAAGAGGATTTTACTCGGTTATTGCAAGTATTTTTATTAATCATCCTCAAGCATTAGCAGATCAGTCATCTCAAATACAGCGTTATTTTCCTTATTCGACTTTGCCGCGTATGTTAGCGTTTCGAGGAGATAAAGTTAGATTAATGGAAGAAGTTCAAGCTCGAGGTCTTTCTCAATCGAATATTTTTAAAAATTTTGTTGCTCAAAATGAATTAAAAAATATCGGATTTCAGTATTGTTTTATTGGGTTAGATGTTTTAGAGCGTGCACTTCCTTCAGAATGGCACACTTCTGTGTGTACGACTATTTTAGGTCATCTTACTGAAGATGAAGTGCAGTTTTTGAGAAATGAATTTTCTTTGAACTACTGTTCTGATTTTCGTAAATATGGACAATTAGGTTTTCGGAAATATCAGAAATCGAAAAGTGATTTTCATTATCCTTCAGTGATAGAATTACTAAAAAAAGATGCATGCACTTCATTTTTATTGACTTCCTCTTCTGAGGGGCCAGTGTCCGAGTGGGGAGTTTATCTTATTTCAGCATTTTTTATCTACGATGGTGTAAAGACGAATTTTCCCAGACCTCCCGATTTAGATCCTCATCAAGTATCAGAAACTTTTATGGATAGACTTTTTGGTATTGGATCCTTCGTTGCTGATGAGAGTGGCATTCAGGGTTAAAAAATGGGGATTGTGATTTTAAGCATTTTTTTGATATGCTTCTAGGTGGTCTATATTACGTTTCTGTTGTCTATAGGGATCCGAGTGCTCATGATTCAGCTAAATTATTAGAAAATTTGCTAAGAGATTCGTTGCGATTTAAACCTAAAGAAAAATTACCGTT
>DAISZI010000140.1:0-4800 GCA_036824885.1 Oligoflexia bacterium | reverse complement strand
TGCCGGGCACACAAAATAAATTAATTAAATTTATAAAAAACTTGAAACTCGAGTATTATTGTTTCGAGTATCTAACTTGCAGAGGTATTTCTCGTGACCTGGGAGATGCTACAGCAATGACGTGCTGTCGTTCAAAATAAAATTTGAATTTCATAAGCATGATCAACTATGTTTCTCGGCTCTTTCATATTAAATTAATATAATTTTTTCTTGGGGTATCGCACTTACTGAAGCTTCGAGTGCACTTCACTCAAGCGGTAATCCGGGTTTGACTAGCTCAGATTTGAAAGTTTGAGTGATTCCTCTCCTATTGGTTTTGTGTGGTTCATTGGGGAATGGAGGCTAATGTGGTATTTTAAACCAGAGATGCTTCTTTCTCTTTGGAGAAGTTCAGGTGTAAGTTGGTCTCCAGGGTGAAAGAGCTGCTAGGACAAGAGGAGGGAGATTGTTTTTAATCAATTATTTAGATTTATTACTTGTCCATTCTGATTTCTTGTTTCAGAAATTGGTGCGACTTTTGATTTCGGCTCATTTAAAAGGTGAGTGTGAGGTGATGTAGAGAGCGAGTTCTTTGGGGGCTCTTGGCTCGAGGCTTTGGAGGTTAAGTCTGAGCTTAGAGGGGGTTGAGAAGATCAGGGTGATACCTCAATCAAGAGAGCATGGTGAGAGCAGGTTGTTTTAAGGGGGTAAATTTGGTGGGGTGGAGATGGTGCTCTTTTGGTTTGAGGAGTTAGATCATCAAGCTGCTTCTTTTGTGGAGCATTGAGTGTTTGGATTTACAAATGAGTAAAATAGAGTATTATCAGGGCCAGGCTTCAATTGTGGGGTGATGGGTTTTTAAGAGAGATGTTTTTATGATTTTTATTGTTTTTATTGTAGCTATTTTGGGTTTTCAAGGGTGTAGTCAATCGCAACCTACTGGTCAGGTAGTGGGTCGGTCTGTGTTGCCTGTGCCGCCTGGGCAAGCTTATGAATGTATAGTTAAGATCAACTTGGAGAAAAAGTGGCCCCGTTTGGGATTGTATCTTGGTGGGGATTATTGTTCTTCTGATAAGATCTATGTTCTTAAAAAATTTAGAAAAAGGTACGCTCTTACCCCAGGTTCTGCTTTTATTACTGATTCTGGCGTTTTGGCCAGCAGTGGAATCAGAAGCATTATTCATGCTGCAATTGGAAGTATTCAGCAGATTTGTAAAGATACTAAGCCTCGTGATGTTATCGTTATTTTTGAGCCGATTCTAGAAACTGTTTCAGCGGCTATAAAAAATTCTTTGAAGCTTCTTGATGATAATGGAATCAAAAGCGTCGCTATTTCTCTAGAAGGATTAGATCATTTTCTTCCTAGAATAATGGAACGATTCACGGCAAACAATAGTGAATCATTAAACAAAGAAAATATGAAAAAAAAACTCGCCCGTTCGATTGTTGAATCTGTCTATTCGTATAAGGACGGATTACCTGCGTTAATAGTAAAATTTATTGATCACAACCCGTTATCAGAAACTGCATCTGGTTATTTTACTGATTTATACTTAGAGGATAAAAATCTATTAAATGCGCACGAGATTATTCAGCTTGAACCAAATCGGATTACTGATTTTGCTTCTCATCAATGTGAAGCCATCCTTCATTTTACGAATATTGAAGGTAGATTTGGTGACGATGGCTTTTCTCGAGCAATTGGAGATGCTACAGGAAAGCGTGAAGAAATAAATGCTGCGGTTCAGCAAGCAATTGTTGAATATTATAATAATCCTTTAAACTTAAAAACTACGTCTGAAAATGATTAGCGTTAAAAAACACGCTTCCTGTCTTCTTGCGAGATCTCACTTAAGCTTTGTACCAATTTGATGAGATTTACGTAAGTAGGATGGCAGTAGTGCTTTTGATCCACTTGACATCCGTACTTGAGTTCTGATTTTTGATGGGTGATGGTTTCATGAGCATGGATTATTTTTGCTTGTGTTTCGAAGTAAATGGTGTTGCTGAGATACCATCTCACTGAAAAGTGAGACTCCTGGAGTTTTATGTCTGTGAGGGGTGAGAAGGAGAAGCCTCCTTCACTTACTTCTATGATGGCAATAGGTGTTAATTTTTTAGAAGGTGAAACAAGGTAGCAGGTTAAAAGATCTTCAAAAAAAAGTCTTTGGGTCTTTCTTTTTTTTAGTTTGATTTTTTCAGAACGAAAATTATCAATATTTAAGACATTTTTTTCTTCTGAAGCCATGTTTTTTCCCTCTCAAAATAAGATCGGGAAAAGATCACTTTTGCTTCAGTGATCTTTTTTTAGGAGTTTTTCCCTGATTGTCTTGCTTGGTCTTTTCGAGTTGTTCTTTCAATTGCTGTGTTTGAGAATGAAGCTCGGTAGCAAAAATACGAAGTTGTTCTACTAAAGCAGGGTTTGATTGCTGAAGGTAAGTCGTTTGTAATATGCGAAGTTCATTTAGGTTTTTGACGATCACAGAAGCCATTTCAAATAAGTGCTCATGAAAAAAATTCCGACTTTTTTGCAAGAGTGTTTTTACCTGGTCTCCTAAAAGGAGCCATTCCGATTCAGAATGATTCCAATAGTGCATTTTTTTGGGTTGAAGTTTTAGTTTCTGAGCTGTTAAAAAATTGGTTTCATTGACTTGAAGCTTTTTTTCTAAGGTATGCACGATTCGCGTTAAATCTTCCATTTCTTCTGCGAATTCTTGATCTAACTGAAGGTGGTAGTTTTTTAACTGATTCAAATAGTCTGGATTTTTCATGCCGCCTAAGAAATAGGTCTTTGTTCGCATGACTTTTAAATCACGGGGTAAGGAAGGCATCTCATTTTCAATGAGCTCTTCTGAGAAGACTTCATTTAAGTTTTTGAAATAATTTGTAAAATGTGCATCGGAACTCAGGGTGAGAGGGGATAAAAAAACCAGGTACTCTCCTGCGACTAAAGGTCTTCCGTCTGAATGTGCTACTGTGGGAGACTGACCTAAACGCTCTGACAAAGTTATCTGTGTTTCCCAGAGAAAGGAGGCTTCTCCTAGTAAGGTGGAGGAAAGACCTACTACGTAAAGTTTTAAGCGCTCTGCTAACCAAGAGGCCACATAAAAAGAGGGTTTTGTAGGAGGAGAAACAAGCGCTAGAGCCAGCGGGAGATTATCGAAGTCCCAGGGGCCTGAGCTCCAGATACTTGCTTGCTGCAGGGACTCGTACTCTTCTAAACTTATGAAATTTAATTGAGGAAGGGGGGAGATCCATTGTGTGAGAAGCGGGGCTCGATCTAACAAGAAATACCGGTATTTACCTAGAGCGTCTTGGAAAGAACGCGCCAAACCGAAGAGTCCCAAAAAAATACCTAAGAAGGATAGGGATTTCCAAGGTAAAGTTCGTTTTTTTCGAGGAAGGGCCTTTATCTCTGTAGTGACCGTGGGATCGACAATGACAAACGAGGAATCTAGAGGTTTTTCATCAAGGGGGGTTTTGGGATGGAGCTCCTGAGTCATGAAGGAGTCCGGAGGTTCTATTTTTGCTGGAGTCTCTTGAAACTCTGCTACTTCAGGAAGCAGTATCCAGTCATCCATACCTTCTTGCCAGACATAGTGTTCTTCATTGATCGTGCCCGATGCCTTTTTTTCTAAAATCTCCTGAGTAGAAAACGGACCCTCGTGGTGATCGGTCATATACAAAAACCATTTTTTTTTATCCATATTCATTCCTGATTGCAGTCTAAAAGAAATACGGTATTCGCGCAAATCTTGCTAGGTTATTTTTTTGATGTTATTTTGCGCCATGGCAAAACCAAAATCTCAGTACTGTTGTCAGAATTGTCAGTACCTCTGTGCAAAATGGCTAGGTAAATGTCCTTCGTGTGGAGCTTGGAGTAGCTTTGCAGAGGCTTCTAGTTCTGAGGCTGTTTCTACCTGGATTGCCCTTGACGATGAGATCAAACCCCTTGAGGCCTTTAAAAGGTGGTCTACAGGTATTTTAGAACTAGATCGGGTTTTAGGAGGGGGGATGATCACTGATGGATTTACGCTTTTAGGGGGAGATCCTGGGATTGGAAAAAGCACTCTCTTGCTTCAGATGGCCCAGGGATTGATTCTCAAGCAACCTCAGCTTCAAGTGCTTTATGTGAGTGCTGAAGAGTCTTTGGGACAAATTCAAGGAAGGGCATACCGCTTAGGCATTCAAGGGCATCAGAGGATTTTTTTAACGGCAGAAACCGTTCTAGAGAAAGCATTTACTACGATCGAATCTTTAAAGCCTCAGGTCGTGATCATGGATTCTCTTCAGACCTTGTCTACCTCTTCAAGTACTTCCTCACCGGGAAGCATGACTCAGGTACGCGATATCGCTACTGAATTAATGGCTTTAGCGAAATCAAGTCATCTTGCCATTTGGTTGGTCGGACATGTCACAAAAGAGGGTAACTTCGCTGGGCCTAAAACGATTGAGCATATGGTAGATACTGTTTTGTATTTTGAAGGGGAGCCTGGGCAGAATTACCGATTGCTCCGGAGTGTGAAAAATCGATTTGGAAATACACGTGAACTTGCTGTTTTTGAAATGCAATCAGAAGGACTCAAAGAGGTAGATAATCCTTCTTCGTTATTTCTCAGTGATCGTAAGCAGGCGGTTTCTGGAACTGCCGTTGCTTGTCCTATTGAAGGGTCGCGTCCTTTGCTTGTGGAGATTCAGGCATTAGTGACCGGATCTGCACTTGCTATGCCTCGAAGAACGGCTGTGGGGATGGATCACACACGGGTTTCTTTACTTGCTGCTATTTTAGAAAAGCATTTAAGGTTACCTTTGGCAGAGCGT
>DAISZI010000139.1:0-4823 GCA_036824885.1 Oligoflexia bacterium | reverse complement strand
AAGAATTTAGGCTTCATTGTGCGAACTGCTAGTGGAAAGCAGCAATCAGAAAAGAGAATCAAACAGGATATTGAGTACTTAACGCATCTTTGGAGTGAGATTCGAGAAAAGGCAAGTTCTTTTAAGGCTCCCGCTCTCGTTTACGAAGATTTAAATTCTGTGCTACGATCGGTTCGAGATTGGGTCAACGAAGATATTGATAAAGTGGTGGTGGATTCTCGCAATCATCAGAACGAAATTTTAAAGTTCGTTTCGCATTTCATGCCTTCTTTAAAGCAAAAAATTGATCTTTACCATGGGGATATTCCGATTTTTGATGCTTATGGTATTTCTACCGAGCTTTCTCGTTCTTTAGAAAGGAAGGTCTGGTTAAAATCTGGAGGGTATATTGTCATTGATCAGGCTGAGGCTTTAGTAGCGATCGATGTGAATACAGGTAGGTATGTTGGAAAGAAAAATTTAGAAGACACTATTTTAAAGACGAATTTAGAGGCTGTGGAAGAGATTGCTTATCAGCTTCGGTTGAGAAATTGTGGTGGGATCATCATTTTGGATCTCATCGATATGGAAAAAGATGAGAACAAGCATCGAGTTTATCGTGCTCTTGAAGATGCCCTGGCACGAGATCGAGCACGGCCCAGCATTTTAAAAATTTCAGAATTAGGGTTGGTTGAGATGACGCGTAAAAGAACGCGTGACACGATCATTCGTACGCTTTGTGAGTCTTGTTCTTTCTGTGAAGGAAAGGGTTTTATCAAAAGCAAGCAAACGGTAGCTTATGAATTGATGCGCGAGATGGAGCGTGAGGGTATTGAAAGGGATGTCAGCAAGATTTTAGTTCAAGCGCATCCTGAAGTGATTGATATTTTAGCCATTGATGAGCGTGATACCTTGGATCAGATGGAGCGCAAGTACCGCAAGCAAATTTATTTGCAAGCTGTGGGAGATTTTCATCCGGAGCAATTTGAGGTAACTGCGGATAAACGTGAGAAATCGCATAGACCGCGTGAGGTGCACCGTAGCAGTCAAAAAGCACCTGCTCCGGTGATCATTGTTCCTGTGGCGGAGCCTATTAAGCCTGCGGTTCAGGCAGCTGGTTCGGATGATTTTTTTGATGAAGAAGATCGTTTGGCATTTTTACGAGCCCAAGCTGCTCAGGATGCTGCTTTAGCTCGTTTAGGGAATCATGCTCCTCGGCATGAGAGTGCTAAAAATGAGCATCGAGCTCCTTCGGGAGGCGGGGCTACTCGTGATAGGGGTCGTCGGGGAGGTCATCGGTTTCGTCGTAATCAACGCGGGAATCATAAAAATGCTCATGTAAAGCGTGATGAGAAAAGTGCATCTTCAGAAACCAGAGAATCAGGCCCAAGTCATGACCGTGTGGCGCTTCCTCGAGATGAGGGAGGCGGAAGTCACTCTCAGGATTCAGGTTAATGACTTACAGCTTCCAACTCAGAGTTCCTCAGAGCCTTGGTTTAGGAGAGCATTCTGTCACTCGGGATTTTTTTTTTCAGTGGGTAGGTACTTTTTCTGGATTTTTAGGTTTGCATGAGGGTACAACATCTTGGGTAGAAGATATTTGGGATGAAGCTCAGGCGCCTTCTGATCGGGATTGGGTTCGTGACCAAGATTGGGTGCAATCTTCTTTGTATTTTGAGACCTATGAGCAGGCGCTTCAGGCGCGTGGTTCGTTAGTGCCTTGGGTGAGTGATTTGGGTGAAGTTCAGCTCCAAAAAGAGGAGGATTGGGATGCGCAATGGCGGGCTTCCTTTTTGAATGCGGGGGAGGGGGTCTTCGTTGCTCCTGATTGGCATATCATTCCTTACTGGAAGAAGCCTGAGACTTCTTTTTCTACGATTCGGATCAATCCTGGCGCAGGTTTTGGAACGGGTACCCATGAGACAACCCAGCTCTGCCTTCAGGCTTTAGGAAAATCTTGGAAGTGTGGGAAGCAGGCTTTAGATTTTGGCAGTGGTTCTGGGATTTTAGCCATTGCCATGGCCTTGCGTGGAATGCGGGTGGATGCTGTGGAAATAGATCCTCTTGCTCAAGAAAATGCACTGGAAAATGCTGAGCATAATGGAGTTCGTGAGAGCATTGTTTTCTCAGCATTGCTTCCTGAAAAATCTTACGATTTGATCGTTGCTAATATCTTAAAAAATGTTCTGATTGCTTTTGCTGATCGCTTGGTCTCAAGGTTAAATCCAGGGGGGACATTGATTTTATCTGGATTGATGGAGCAAGATGCTTTTGATGTTTTAGAGGTATATCTTAAAAAACGCTCGTGGGTTGATTTAGAATTGATGCATTTGGGAGTTTGGCGTTGTCTTGTCCTGGGTTCTTTATGAAGCAGGAGCGGTTTGACTTTTTCTTTTGTTCTCGTACTTGGGTTAAGACAGATCGGTACGAAGGAAATTGTCTTTCTTGGAAGCAGGGGTTTGAGGTTCCATGGCAGTATGATCGGGGTCGAGATAAGAGTCTTTTTCTTGATGTGGGAAAGATCAAGTTGGTTTTGCAAAGTGATGCTGATGTCCTGGAAGAGAGGATTTTGCAGGCAGGGGACTGTTGTCATATTCCTCGTGGAAAAAAGTATACAATATTTGCTTGTCAGGAGTCTGAGATTTTAGCCGTTTCAACTTCTGAAGCTCAGGATGTGGTGCTCGTAGAAGATCGGAAGGCTTTTGTTCCTCTTTTGTGTGAGCCGAAGAAGCCTCTTTACATTCAAAAGCCTTGGGGATTTGAGTTGATTTGGGCTCAGACAGGGGGTTATGTGGGGAAGGTATTGCATATTGAGAAGGGGCATCAGCTTTCTTTGCAGTACCATCGTGTTAAGAATGAGTCTGTTCGGTTGTTGAGGGGAAAGATGCTGTTGGTTTTGCAGAATGCTTCGGGTGTATTTGAAGAGATCTTGATGGATTCGGGAACTTGCTCTGACATTCTTCCCATGAGAAAACATCGGATGATTGCTGTAGAAACTTGTGAGGTTTTTGAAGTTTCTACGCCTGAGCTTGAGGATGTGGTGCGTTTAGAAGATCAGTATGGAAGAGTGAGATGAATCTTCATTTGCTCGTTTTGGCAGGAGGTACTGGAACGAGGTTTTGGCCAAAAAGTACCCTTCAGAAACCCAAGCAATTTTTATCTTTTGATGCTAAGGGGCAGTCTTTGCTGGCTCAGACTTTGGGGCGTTTTGAGCATTGGATTGCTTCGGATCAAACTTGGGTCATTACCAGTGAGTCTTTGCGTGAGACAGTATCTTTGATGCATCCTTACGTGAGAGTGTTTGGAGAGCCTCAGGCGCGTAATACTGCTGCTTGTATTTATTGGGGTGCTCAGTTGATAGCTCAGGAAGATCCTCATGCGGTGATGGTAGTGGTACCGTCGGATCATTGGATTGTCTCTGAAGAGGTTTTTCGAGAGGTCGTTCAGACTGCAGTTTTTCGTGCCTCAGCATATCCAGAGTTAATTACCCTAGGAGTCGTGCCGACCCGTCCGGAGACAGGTTATGGCTATTTGAAATTCGGAAAATGCTTAGATGAAGAAACGAAGCTTCAAAAAGTAGAAGCTTTTATTGAAAAGCCTGATTTTGATCGGGCTTGCCTTTTTTTAGAAAGTCAGAAGTACTTTTGGAATGCCGGCATTTTTGTTTGGCGCGTGGGTGTGCTTTTACAGGCTTTTGATCGTTATTTGCCTGAAATGCAAGAGATTTGGAAGAAAGCTCAAGGGAATGTGGAGCAAGCGTATCGTTTATTCCCCTCCATTTCTATAGATTATGCCATCATGGAGAAGGCAGATTGCGTGGTCGGTTTTCCTTTGGACTGTGGGTGGGATGATTTGGGAAGTTGGAATGGACTTGAATTTTTAGCGGATATCCTAGGAAAACGACAAGGTAGCAATGTGGTTTTTGGAGGGGAGCTTTTGGCCATGGAAGCTTCAGAGAATGCCGTGGATGTTCCTGGAAAATTCGTCGCTCTTTTAGGGGTGAAGGATTTGGTCATTGTTGAAAATGGGGAACGCCTATTAGTTGCGCATAAAAGCAAAGCTCAAGAAATTCGAAAACTTGTTCAAATGGTGGAGAAGCAACGTCCTGATTTGGTATGATTGCTTTTCATGGGATCTGTGGTTCAGACTCTGGGTGATCCTTGATTTTGAATCTCACTACGTAGGGGATAGAAGTATTTAGATCCACGCTGCCGGCTTCTTTCATAGCAAAGGCTAGCTTTTGCACATCGATATCATTTAGGAAAAGAGCATATAAAAACCGTCTTCTGGTTGCGAGATTTTTTCAACTAATTTTATTTTAATAGAATGACGAATTTGGTGGATCAGTGAGCGTTTTTTTATGGTTTCATTTTGAGAGGCTTGCTCTTGAGCGCAGGTAGCAATGAACTCTTTTCTGTAGCTTGGGAGAGTTTTGATGATTTTTTCGTTATGGACAGTGTTTGAAGGATCATCCTGAAAGTGCTTTGCGAGAGATTGGATCAAATGCTTGCCCAGTGCTCCATTTAAAGGATGGTACTGAAAGAGGAGTTGTCTTGTTTTCAGAGACTCAATGCTTGGGGGATTTTCAGTTTCTTACCAGTCGCAGTTATTCCAAGCCATAGCTAGAATTAATGACGCAGTACTTTTTTTTGTTGTCTGTGCAACAGGGTATAACGGAATGTTCACCCAAAGAAGATTTGAAAAATCCGTCTTTTGTTCTTGAGAATCTCCAGTTTTCTGTTGCTGCTGATTTGATGGATCGTATCCGCTCATTAAGTTGTACAAAGAGCAGAAGTAACATTAAAAATAATTAAAATTCTCTCTCGCTTAATTTTGATGATCGC
>DAISZI010000138.1:0-4826 GCA_036824885.1 Oligoflexia bacterium | reverse complement strand
AATATATACGAGTTGGCGCATGGCCCCGACCAGACAGAAGCACGTGCCATATTGCAAAATCACCCGCCTGTGGAGCCTGAGGAGTTCCACATCACACTAGCCATCCAACATGCCATGGTACGGGGAGCTTCAAAAGAAGCGAATGGGATCTGGGAAGAAGGCTCTTTACGATTGGGCTTATGGGGTTGCTAAAAAATGCACGAGGTCTTCTTGGGAGTTGTTGTCATGGAAAGATGCTTTGGAGTATCGGTTGGTTCAGCGCTTTTTATTGCAGCGTTTAGTTTATCCTTGGGGAAAGCATTTGAAGATGGTGGTATGCCTGGGGGGTTCGTTGCCTGCTTCTGTGCAGGTTTTTTTTGCGTGGCATGGCATTGCTATCTGGGAGGGGTATGGTTTAACAGAGACTTGTGGTTGGATTGCGTTGCGTGAGCCCGGCAAAGTTGGTTTTAAGAGTTGGGGTCGTTTGAAAGTCGATGCTGAAGGTGAGATTTGGGTCGGTACTTTTCAGGGCTGGTTGGCCACGGGGGATTTGGGATCGATCAGTGCTCATGGATTTCAGTTTTTGGGTCGTAAGCAGGATCAACTTTGGGTAGAGGGTCGAAGTGTTTCGGTAGTTCGGTGGGAGACCTTGGCTCGTTTTTCTGATTGGATCCGTCAATTGGTGCTCTATGCTCATCCCGAGTTTGGACTTGTGGCTTTAGTGACGTTGAAATCTGAGGAGGTGGTTCGTTACGCTCAGGATCATCAGATTCTTTTTAGTGCGTATGATCGGTTGATTAACCACCCGAGGATCCTGTCTTGTGTTCAAAAAAGCATAGACACACTGAATGAATCTTTTGAGCCTCATGAAAAACTACGGCGCTTTGTCATTTTAGCGGAAGCCTTAAGTATTTCACGCGGTGAGTTGAGTGTCCTTGGTGATTTTTTTCGTAAAAAGATTGCTGAAACCTACGATTTGCAATTAAAAAGCATGGACGAAGACGAAAAAGCAGAGTAGACTTCGACTGTCTTTTGACATCAATCTCCCTGAGGGAGCCATTAGCTCAGTCGGTAGAGCATCACACTTTTAATGTGAGGGTCGATGGTTCGAATCCATCATGGCTCACCACTTTTGGTGAAAAAATATTGAATCAGTTTAATTGGTGATAGAATCAAGCTCGTGGAGGGCGTCGGTAGTGGGGGACGGGTGTCTTGCCTTGACGCGGCCTGCTGCTATTTCTCGTAGGGCAGTGACAATGGTGCGGTTTCTGCTTTTAACGAGAGGGTCTGCACCTTTATAGAGTTGGCGTGAGCGTTTGGTGGCAAGATGCACCAGCTCGTACATATTTTCGACATTTTCTAAACAATCTTCAATTGTGACGCGAGCCATGTTTTTCTCCTCCGAAAAGTAAATTTATGACAGGATGCTAACAAATTGAGAAAGTCTTGTAAAGCAAGGGGACGAATAAATGTCAAAGCCTGAGTTACTCAAAATACTGGGTCTGTTGTTTTTGGGATTGGGGTTTCAGTCAGCCTTTGCACGCTCTAAGTATGCTCCCGAGGTAGTTACACTTGCACGATCGCATCAGTATTTTCAAAATCCGCAGGTGCTTGCTTCCGGATTTTGGTCGTTGATTTCGTATTATATTCCACAAACGACTCCAGGATCCTGTGGAAGTGCTTCTTTAGTGATGGTTTTAAATGCGGCTCTTTCACTGAAGGATCGTTTTTCTGAAGATGCTGTGATCACGGAGAAAATGCTCTGGAAACGGGTGAAGCCCTGTTTATGGGATTACGATTGGAAAAAATGTCCCAAAAAGACTTCAGGAAATTATGCCGGGGAACATGGTGTTAGTTTAGATCAGTACGCATCCATTGCTCGAGATGCCTTTGAGAAGTACCGGATGAAATCTCAGGTCCGTGCTGTGCATGTTTTAAGTCGTTTGGCACTTCAAGAGGAGGTTTTAAGTGCTTTAAAAAATTTGGGTCCTCGTTTTTTTTTGATTTCTAATTTCAATCAAAAGTTTTTTACTCAAGATACGAGTGTTGGCCATTTTGCTCCTGTAGGCGCTTACGATCCTTCGACTCGTCGTGTTTTAATTTTAGATCCCGATCGAGGTTCTTCGAATGTTTCTGGGTATTACGAGCCTTATTGGGTTCCTCTTGATCTTTTTTTGGATGCTATGGCAACCATGGATGGTTCTGCTTTTCGAGGTTATTTGACGATCCAGGTTGCATCATGATGATCTTTTCGGAATTTCAAGGTTTCAGAAGCAAAAGGGAAAAACCACACTATTTTGGGTCATTGAGAATGGACGAGATGGGTTTGTTGCAAATTTTTTCTGAAAAAAAGAGAGTATCAACATAATGTCTGTCATTGTTTTGAAGTCCTATCAAAAAAATCATCAGCAAAGGGAGGAATGGTCATTGGTTCTGGAGAAAATTACTCCATTACGTCTTGAGATTGCGTCAAAGATGATAAAAATACTTTTCAAACTTTTGGATTGCATTTTTGGCAATCCAGGGTTTTGAGTACAAAGGAATCCATCATGGATTTCTTCAGAAGTTGCTGGAAGTAATTTTCGAAGACTCATTTTCGCTCGCATATCTGATGCTTCTAAGCGTTAATAGAATAGTATTGAAACATTATGGCAAGATTTTTTTTATTTTTTCTGGTGTTTCAGAATCCATACGTTAGGTTAATCATTGTTTGTAACCGAGATTTTTTTTGTAAGAAGCCTTTACATTTTAACGAAGATAACAGGCTTTTTTTATCAGTTGAAAGGGGCTATTGTTTGTAGGAGTCTTGGATGAGGCAGATGCATGTTGAAAAGAAACTTTTTTCATTACTTAAAGTCGTTTTTTAGCATGAAATCTTATTCGTATTGAGCAAAAAAAATTTGTTAAGTATTTTTTTCTTAATGGCTAGGACAACGTGCTGCATTGCACTTTTTTGATGCACAGCAAAAAAATTTTTTTACCGATTTTGATTTAATTTTTTGACACGTTCAAAAATTTTGTTAGCTTAGAGAGCGTAGGGAAGCAGAAGTAATTTGTGTCTCGTAGTTGACAGAGTTAATTTTATTAAAAATAGGGGGAAAAGGCGTGGCGATATTTGACTCTAAATTAGTTGGTGAAAGTTCTGCAATGCAAGAAGTGTTCAGTGCTATTGAAAATATTTCTCAAACAGAAAGTTCCGTGCTTATTACTGGAGAAAGTGGTACAGGAAAGGGGCATGTTGCACAAGCTATCCATGAGGCATCGAGTCGTTGCGATCAGCCTATGGTCCTTGTTCATTGTGGGGCTATTTCTTCAGATCTTTTGGAGGCTGAGCTTTTTGGTGGTGCTCAGGAAGCATCTTCAGGTGAGCAAAGGGTAGGTCGGTTTGAATTAGCTCAAAATGGAACTTTGTTTTTGAATCAGGTTACAGAGATTGCTTTGCCACTTCAGATGAAGCTTTTGAATGTGATGCATACAGGGCAATTTCAGCCGCTAGGTTCTTCTAGGATGGTTGAGGTGAATGTTCGTATGATTGCAGCGACTCATCGAAGTTTAGAAGAGGCAGTTGAGAACAAAGAATTTCTAGAAGATTTGTATCGTCAATTCAGTATGAGCGTGATTCATTTGCCTACTTTGCGCGAAAGAAAAAAAGATATTCCTTTCTTAATTAACTATTTTATTCAGAATTTTAATAAGATGACTGGACATTGTGTCGAAGCTCCTTCGGGTCAAATTTTAGAAGCATTGATGGTTTATGATTGGCCAGGAAATGTTCGTGAACTTGAGAATTTGATGGAGCGTTTAGTGATTTTAAAAGGGCAAGGTAGTGTAGATTTAGTGGATTTGCCGCATCGTATTTTTCAAAAATATGCTGAAAGTTGTTCGGGTGAGTCTGAATATGCGTCAGAGTGGGGATTTCCTAGAATGGTGCTTCCTCATATGGGGTTAAATTTGAAAGCGATTGTCACGGCTTTTGAAAATCATTTGGTTGATCAAGCGTTGAGTCGTACGAATGGAAATAAAAATAGAGCAAGTGAGCTTTTGAGTATGAATCGAACGACATTGGTAGAAAAATTAAGAAAGCGAGGAATGATTGTGCCTGCTTCTTTGCGATCTCAAGCAGCGGTTGAGTCTGAAGAGACATTAATTTGAGTCCTGAATTGTTTGGCGGATTAAATTACGAATAATTCTATTGCGATTAGCCCCTTTTAATAAATTATTCAGATTATCGTGAAGCTCAGATTCATTTACCAGTGCTCCGATGGTTCCTGTGCCATGGTTGATTTTTTTCATGATCAGAGAAAAATCCTCTAAGCTTTTTTGAAGAGGTGCGATATCGAGTTGATTTATTTTCGTAGTGATTGAAGCAAGTTGAACGGCTGTCGTAGTGATTGCTTTGAAAAAGCTTTCATTACGACGGTCGGATTCAAAAGAATTTAATAATCTATTGAAACTTGCAAGCAGGGTTTCAGCAGACTTGATGAGTTGATCTCCTTGGCTAATGAATTGATTGAGATCTCGAGAAGATCGAAAAGGGATGTCTGAATTAGGTTGAAGCGCTGGTTGTTCTTCCGCACCTGATTCTAAACTTAAAAATTTGTCCCCTAAGACTCCTTGCGTGATAATTTCAACGATTGCACCTTCATGAAGCCAGTGATGAGCTTCTTCAGAAATGCTAAATTGAACTTCGATTTGTCGGGTTAATGGATCAAGACTGATATGATCCACGGTGCCTACGAATAGGCCTTGTAAGATGACTTTTGCACCTGAAATGAGGCCGTCTACACGAGCACAATGGGTAGTATGATGGATGTTTTTTTGAAAAAACTTTTTTCCCCCTAAAAGTA
>DAISZI010000377.1:0-1209 GCA_036824885.1 Oligoflexia bacterium | reverse complement strand
CTCAAGAAAGCGCTTTGTCTCTTTCTTTCAATTACTTATCGGAATACTTATCCGAGACTTTTTTAGTGAATGGTAGAAATCACCCCATGGAGATCAGCTCTGGCTTCGAGCGGTATTTAGAAGATTCCATGGCATGGTTCAAGCGTTGTGGTGATGAGTATGTTTACGCTAAAGAAGAAGGAGCACGCCTTCTGATCAATATGCGGGTTGATTTTGTCTCAAAAGAGGAAAAAGAGTCATTTGAGGCCAAGTTTTCAGTAAATGGACCCTTGTTTTCGGCGAATGGGGAACTTCAAACAGAAAGTCAGAATTTCAGTAAGAAAACGAAACTAACCATCAGCGCCATTCAAGACGGAGGAGATCCGAGTTACTTAGGATCAGCCTTTTCTGGTTGCTCTCATGGGCAAGATGCACTGAAACTCATTAGTTGTACTTTTGGAGAATTAAACCATTGTATTCAAGTTATGGCTGGGATTGCTAAGTATGGCAACGGCCAGGATGGCAATGACTTTCCGACTCAAATACGTGAATTTAGAAACTATATACTTTTGAAGTTGCACACTCAGCCTTGGATTTATTTAGGAGGTGAATTTCCCTATCCTCCTGTCGCAGAGGATGTTATTGCATCAGGTGTAAACCTTCGAGAAATGCAAAATCTTTTTGAAGAGAATTATCAAAATTGGCTAGAATCATCTCGCTATGTGAAGGGTCAGGTTCCTCGTCTGAGCAAGAATCACCCTGACGGAAGTCCAGGTCAGCTTTCGAAGATGAGAGGTCTCGTAGACTATTTTCGCAATCATTTGAATCAAATTTCAGTCGGAATTACTCATTGCTATGAAAACTCGTCTCGATGTGGAGATTTTCTACAAATGATTCGAGATCAATTAGGAGTTGGAACATCGGACTACTATACGAATGAGGATATTCAAAAACTTTTGAAACCTGTCGCCTATGCACAGTATTGTGATCAGATGCATTCAAATAATGACCTTAAGCATACGATTGAGGTTTTGAATCAGATTGCCTTTAAAAAATCTGGAATGAACCAAAGCCAGTGGGAAGAAGGAGATATCTGTGAAAAAGCTGAGGAAGTCCTGCTCACCCTTGAAGAGTTAGATCTTTCTGATAAGCAATTGGTTGATTTGAGGCCTGTGAGTACCTTACACCGTCTCAAAAAATTGAATCTGAGTCAAAATGCACTGGAGAGCG
>DAISZI010000006.1:14180-19577 GCA_036824885.1 Oligoflexia bacterium | reverse complement strand
TATAACTAGTTTTTTAATTTATATCTCAATAATGCAGTTCGCGGTTGAAGGGGCCCACCAAAAAAAGCCTCTAGCAATTTAAAATTTTATCTTTAAACTTCATCAAACTTGACTTATCCTTTTGCTGAAGTTACGATGCCCCGCTATGGCCTCAGTCCACAAACTCTTACTATGTATTTCGATCGTTCCTCTGACCTCTGGTTGCGCTAGACCGTTGGACTCCCCTCCTCCTAGTCTTGCTGAAAAACTGGAGAGAAGCTTAGATCAACGCCTAAGATCTCTAGTTTTTCATTGGAAGGATATTTCTTTATTCCAGTACAAGCGGCGACAAGCATACAGACTCTGAAAGTCAGCTTATTAAATTTATTTTAGAGAAAAGCGGTAGATTATATGGCGAAAAACCTGAATATGATAATAAAAATGATTCCATTCACTTGCAATGCGCTTCACTAGGTCCGGATGACAGTCAATTAGGTCTTGAATTATCCGCCCTTGAAAGTAATCACATCAATAATCCAATCTATATGCAAGAAAAAATGCGAACCCTAGATAAGTCAGAAGGTTTTCGATATGCTTTTTTAGATTCTAAGATAGATTCTTGTCATATAAGGAACATCTCTTTTCTTGCTAAGATTTCACCCACTTCTCATGGATACATCGTTAGGTTCAAAATCAATTCAAAAAAAGAACTACACAAGCGTTTGAATGAGTTGGCTTTGACATGGAAGAAACTTCCATTGGACCCTTGGCAATACCATGACTTTACTATTCGCCTTCAGAAAAAGAGCGGATTTTCACTCAATAAGTTCTCTGAAAATAAGGAAGAATGGTATCAAGCAGAGCTAAGCGATACCGATACTTTATTATTTAAAGATTTATTCGATCTTGCCTTAGATACGAAGAAGATCTCCCGTTCAGGACCATCGTATGAATTGATCGATTCTGATTTTTTTAAAAAAATATTTGATACTATCGATAAAAAGCAGGATGGAACATTTTTACACTCGTTTGATTTTTCCTCCAAAGAAATACTTCCACCCCTTTACCGGATCAAAATCGATTCAAAGCAATCCGAAACACCCTCTGATAATAGTAAGGATAAGAGAGATCTTTGGCGTTCAACACTTCTTAAAGTTTATGCTAATAATAGGAGTAATATAGCGAAACCTGATTCTATGGAAGAATTGAATCAGCAGCTGCAATCTTTAACTTTGAATTGGAAACGTACGAAGTCTGACCCTTATGAAAGATTTTTTACTGAACAATTAAGCAATGTTTTATACGAAACCGATGATAATACTATTTGCGAAAAATATATTCAAATCCAAACTGTAGAACTCAATGCTAATGCGATGCAAGTGATGCAAAATTTATGGAACCTGTTACCTCCTGATAATAGAGTTACTTTTTTCGAAGAAAAAATGAAGCCTATAGATCAATGCGCTGGTTTTCGGTATGCCCTTCTTCCAAATAAACTTTTTAGATTCAGAAAAAATCCAATAAACATAGATCAATTAAATTGGGGTGACTTGACCTGGGAGCAGTGTCTTGAATCAGATACATCAAAATATCTAACTTTATTAATCAATTTTAATAGTGCAATGAAAAATTTTTATCCTGAAACCACTAATGCCGAAAGTACAACCCTACCAGAAGGGCTCCAACAAGCGGATTTAACTTCCAAACCATTCATCATAAATTTATTTGATTTTGCTTTAGATGAAAAGGCAATCGAAGATCATCTATTAGGAATTGACATAAAATCAGCTGACTTCTTTCAAGAAGTTTTTAATAAAATAACGATAGATAATGAAACGACGAAGTATCGGTACTTTTTTAACCTTTCTGATCTTGATGACCAAAAATTGCCCAAGTTTCTTTACAGGTATCCACTCGAAGACAAAAAAGACCCCTAAGACTCATACTCGACAGCCCTCCTCAAATCCACTGACCGGCTGAATGGAAAGAACCTGTGCTCCTTGGTCCAGCAGCCAAGGCAAAGCCTCATCCAACGCTTTTTGATCTGCAACCATGACTTTATGCCGATCAAAAACTTGGGTTTGCATTTCAAAAACCCGATGATGTAAAGCCTTCTGAGAAGGCATTCTAAAAATGATCTCAATTCCCAAAAAAGAAGCCTCAAGAACACTTGATTGCTTCAGCAACTTCCCCTTTTGAATCCATGCAAGTCGATCGCAGACAGATTGCACATCAATCCAATTGTGAGAACTGAAAAAAACAGTTCCTCCTTCTTTTGCAAAATGCACGAGAATTTCCTGAAGCTTATGCCTTCCTAAAGGGTCTAAACCACTCATGGGTTCATCAAGCACCAGCAGAGAAGGGCGATGGATGAGAGCCTGCGCAATACCAATGCGTTGAAGCATCCCCTTAGAGTAGCGCTTGAGTTCTAAAAACCTTGCTTCTTGCATTTCTACTTGCTGTAAAACTTCCGGAATTCTTTCCTCAATCTCAGAAGCCTGCATGCCTGCAAGACGTCCGTAGTAACGTAAAAACCTATCTGCTGTCAAAAACTCATGAAAATAAGGCCTCTCAGGTAAATAACCTACCTGCTTTTTCGCTTCTTTTTGGCATGCCTGCCAATGACCTACCCGAATCAAGCCTTGCTTAGGCTTGCATAAACCCACCATTAAATGAATTAAAGTGGTTTTTCCTGCCCCATTAGGACCTAAAAGTCCAAAAATAGAACCTTGCGTTACCTGAAAACTAATCTCTTTGAGCACTTCAAAAGGCCTCATCCAAAACCCCTGACGAAACCATTGATGCACTGCTTGAACCTCTAACGCAATCATTTGCCCTCCCTGATCTTCCACAAAGGAGCCACCGGCGCGACACAGCTACGAGGAGCTAAGCCAACTCTTGGCCAAATGTGAACATCCTTACGATCCAAAACCCAAGAACTTTTTTGAGCCTTACAAAAAGCATCTAAGCGATCCTGGTTCCAAACAGACAAAGCAATACCCCAGTAAGGCGATCCCTCAGGTGCACAACTTAAAAGAACCACCTCATCCGTCTTACGAAGGGGATGCTCTAAGACTATGAGCGTCGTCATCAAGCCCATGCCTGTACTCTCTGCCGTTGACTGAAAATAGGGCTTTCCATTCATCCAGATTCTCACGGAAGGTCCTCCCCCCCATCCCAGAAAAGTACCACCCCAATGCTGATCGTGAAACTGAGGCTTAAGCCACAAGCAACGTAGCCCTTGCTTATCTTGAAACTGCTTTTTTAAATCCCAATAACTTGTTTCTAAATGCTTCTGACCATCCCCACCCATCCCACCAGGATGCATCTGCTTCACTTCAGAAATCGAGAATCCCTGAATCAATCTCCCTTCGTAACTTCGAATAAAAGGATCTTCTGGTAAATCTCCCTTTTCATCAAAATCAGGAAGCTCAAAAGCCTCCACACCCCCCTCGTTCTGAGAAACATGAAGCATTTTCACCCGAGGATCTCTCTTGAGCAATTGATTCACTTGAGGTAAATGACAAAAAACGTACTTAGCCTCAAAAACACGACGGATCCCACTGGCAAGATCGACAACCGAACCTTCCAAGATATGAGCCTGATAATCGTATAAAACCTGTGATTGCAATCTTAAAAAACTAGGATCTAAAAGATCTAAAAATTTCAAATCGGGTCTCGAATAGTACAAATACGGAGCAATGTCCCAGCTACAATTGTAAACCATCTTCTGAGTAGGAGGAAAAACTCGGGCAACCTCTAAAGCGTCTTGCATAAAATCAAAAGACTTAGGCAAAAAACGTTCACGAATGGCATAAACACTCGGAACCTGCATCGCCAAAACAAGACCTAAAAAAAGAAAAGTTTTTTTTGAAAGAGTTCCCAGTGGAAAATGAGCAAAACTTAAAATACTTAAAGGCACGTAAAATTCAAGACTTCTGGGACTTCGAAACAACAAACCCAAAAAAAGCAAGTGAAGTAGTTTCATAAAACCCAACCTTTCTTCCTCCAAACGCTCTTTTTCTTCGAGACGAGTCATCATGATGCCCAAACTCAATGCTAAGAAAATACCCAATTGGCTTAAGAAATAATCGGTACTCCACGGATAAAGCTCCTGACCATGTGCTATTTTTGCTATTTTCAAACCATTCCAAGCAATTTGAAGATGCTGCCAGCCCATCACTAAAGGCCCTGGAAAACACGGATGGATCAAAATGCCCACCACTAGCCCTGCTAAGTAAAAAAAAATCGTTTTTTTCTCAGAAAAAACGATCCAAGCACAACCTACTAGCGCCAGAGGTACTTGAAAAGCATGGTAACTCAGAGAAAAAAGAAGCCCAAACCCAAAAGCCCTCCATCTCCAGAACTGCATCAAAGCTGAAACAGATCCCACCACAACAAGAATCGCCAAAGTATGAGGCCTGAGCATGAGAAAACGATCTAAAAAATAGCTACTTACTAATAACAAGCAAAGACCTAAACCCGCTTCCCCAGGAGACTTTCTTCGCAATAAAGCTGCATGCAATAAAAAAATAGTCAGTACCGCAAAAAAAAAGCCCACCCAAGCAACGGCTCTCTCCCCTGCTAAACGATAAAAAAAAGCAGTAACCCAATGAAATAAATATTCTTTTTCTGGAAAAAACTGATCCCAACCAATGCCTACTGCCTGAGGAAAAACAGGCCTCCCCCACAAAGGGTAGGTTTTTGAGATTCCCACATGGTAAAAATAATCCGGATCAAAACGAAGATTTTTGATACTGAATCCATGGATCAATCCCAAAGCAACAGACACCCCCAAAGCAGGAAACCATTTCGATAGAATCATGCATTGACTCTTATAAAAAATCCCCTGAGAAAGCAATCCCTGAAAAATCCTTGCCTTAAGAAATTTTAAAGTTTAAAAAGAGCTTTCATGAAAATTTCGGATCTAGAAAGCTTTGAACCTTTTTTACCTCAAGGAGCTGTAGTCATGATCTCTTCTAAGCAACATCAACTCAAAGCACTTTATCGGCGTTTTGAACATTGCCAAAACTGCAGGTTAGGGGCTCAGCGTCAGAATCTCGTTTTTGGAGAAGGAAATCCTGAATCAAAAGTCATCTTCATCGGAGAAGGTCCTGGAGAAGAAGAAGACCTCCAGGGTCGTCCTTTTGTGGGTCGAGCCGGAAAACTTTTAGACCGCATGCTTGCTGCTATCGGATTAGACCGCTCAGACATTTATATCGCTAATACCGTCAAATGTAGACCACCAAACAACCGCGTTCCAGCACCCGAAGAACTCAACGCCTGCTCCCCTCTTTTACAAGAGCAAATCAGTATCATTGAGCCCAAGTTCCTATTTACTCTAGGAAAAACGGCAACCCACAGTCTCCTGCCTCTACAGGACCCCATCAGTCAGATGCGAGGAAACTGGTACGACTA
>DAISZI010000006.1:0-14170 GCA_036824885.1 Oligoflexia bacterium | reverse complement strand
ACTACCCACCGATTCCAGAAATCAAACTACTGCCCAGTTTTCATCCTGCTTACCTTCTCAGAAACCCAAGTGCTAAGAAAGCAGCCTGGCATGACCTGCAACTGCTTGCTGCAGAATTAGGGAATCCTCAAAAAAAACCCTCACACTTGTAACTTGTCTTGCTGACCCTAGAACCGTAAAAACAGGATCAAAACCACTTTCCCAAAATTAAATCCATAAAATTCCCTGAAACACAGTCCCTGCACCGAAACTGCCAGGAGGGTGCGGAAGTGATGCGTGATTTGGTGAAGAACCTTCCCCCTCTTTCTTAAATGTCAGAAAAAAATCTCGCCTCTTTGGCTATGATAGCACATCAAAAAACCTCTTAGATTCCTTCACATGTAGCTTACAAACAGGCCTATCCTGTATTTTTTTATTCCAAGAATGGCAAGATCTCAGAGAAACCATCCCCTGTTTTTTCAAGATCCTTCGTCAAAAAAGAGGAAAGAATGCACGCAGGGGAAGTTTTACAATAAAACTCACGAAAACCATTCGGTCTAAGAGAAAAATATAGAAAACTCCAAAGAAACTTCGAAAGTAGCCATTGTTTTAGAAAAAAAACTCGTAAAAATCTACTAGTTACATAAAAAATTGACAAATGGAATTCAAAAACGAGCTATTTTTCGAATGAGCCAGGAACAGTTATACACAGCTATCAAAAAGATTCATTCGTGAACAAACCTTGTAGCAAGCGAAAATTGTATCCAAGCCAAGAAACCCTAGATTAGATCATCATATCAATCAATAAAATTCATCATATACCCGATACTGTATTCTTCATCGAACGAGAGGAATCAATCGTCCAACTATGATAGTTTGAGGTTTTTGAAATATTTCCAGCATGACCGGCTATTAATAGCATTGGTCACATTTGCTGAAACAGGAAGATTGGTACTAGTTCCAGCAGTAGTTGCTGGCACATTCACCCTCAAAACCACATTCCAATAAGTAGTCCCAGTAGCGATGCTACAAATGCTTCGAAGTTGCGCTGGTATAACCTGAAAAAATAAGACAAGTATTGGTCCTCAGGGACCACAAGTAGCAGCAACCTCTATAGCACTAAAACTCACCGTATAATACTTAGCAACAGGATTAGTAAGTGCATAGCTAATATTTGCTAAAAAAAGAGAAAAAGTAGACTGATCTACGGAAAAATCATTTTCTGCGGTATAAATAGTAGAAAGAGTGGCTTTCGCTTCTACTTGTCGCACTCGAGTCTGGTACTTTTGATAGCTTGGAACCGCAATGGATGTCAAAATACCAATGATAGCAACTACCACCATGAGCTCTACTAACGAAAAAGCTTCTTCTAAAAAAAATATGTATCGATCTTTAAAAAAAAATACGTATCTTACTCAATTCCTGAATTAATTTATGGAAAAAATAAAACATTCTTGATTTAAGTAAATTTAAAATAAAGCTAATGAATAATAAATTCTTGAAACAGTACTTACATCAACGGAAAACTGCGAACATCAAATTTTTTAGAATAAAATTCAGTCAAATTTAAATACCTGAAGCATTATTTATCATAGTGTTTGACGAATCAATACTCCAAAAATCATATCCACTATTTCTTGAAATATTTCCAGCAGCACCAGCTACAAAATTAGTAGCATTAGCCACAGTTGACAGAGGCATAATAGTTATACCAGTTGCGGCAGGGGTTGCTGGAGCATTCATCCTCAAAGATGCATTCCAATAAGTAACCCCATTAGCAATGATACAAGTGAGCGGAGTTGAAGTGGTATAACCTGAAAAAGCAGCACAAGAATTAGTACCTGAGGGACCACAAGTAGTAGGAATCGTCACCATTGAAGAAAAACCCACCGCATAATACATGGCAGCAGGATTAGTAGGTGCATAGCCAATGTTTGCTAGACAAAAAGAAAAAGTAGACTGATCCACCGAAAAAGAATTTTCTGCTGTATAAATATTTGCAAGATTTGCCTTCGCTTCTACCTGACGACCTCGACTTTGGTACTTTTGATAGCTTGGAACCGCAATGGATGTCAAAATACCAATGATAGCAACTACCACCATGAGCTCTACTAACGAAAAAGCTTCTTCTAGAAAAAATACGTATCTATTTTTTTTAAAAAAAATTTTAAACAAAAAATAGCACCGCCTTAAAAATTAAATTAATTTAAATACCTGAAATAGTATTCACCATAGTATTTGAAGAATCAATAGTCCAAATATCATATACACTGGATCTTGAAATATTCCCAGCAGCACCAGCTACAAAATTAGTAGAATTAGTCACATTTGCTGAAATCGGAAGATTGGTACTAGCACCAGCAGCAGTTCCTGGAGCATTCACCCGCAAAGATGCATTCCAATAACTGCTAGCAGAACCAATAATGCAACTGATCAAAGTTGATGTATAACCTGAATAACCAAGACAACTACTGTTTCCCAGAGGACCACAAGTAGCAGCAGCTGCTGTCGCACTAAAACCCACCGCATAATACATAGCATTAGTGCTAGTAGGCGCATAACCAATGTTTGCTAGACAAAGAGAAAAAGTAGACTGATCCACTGAAAAAGAATTTTCTGCTGTATAAATATTCGCAAGATTGGCTTTTGCTTCTATCTGACGCGCTCGAGCCTGATACTTTTGATAGCTTGGAACCGCAATGGACGTCAAAATACCAATGATAGCAACCACTACCATGAGCTCTACTAACGAAAAAGCTTCATTTTTCAAGAAGTATGAAAAACCTTTTTTCCATGAACCCGTAATTAAATACATTTCATTGCGTCCTCCCAGATCTAATAGTACTCTAAAACAAAAAAATAGGGAAAAATAGTCTATAAACCAAAAACAGATTGATAAAAAGTTGTCGTCTGAACTTTTCCGTAAGCATCAATTTTCCAAAAACCACCCCAAGGATCTCGATAAGATAAATGATTCTTTTGTAAAAAATGTTTCCAATCTTGTTCAGCCGTACTTTTTGTTCTTTGATTCGAACGAAACTGATCAAAAGCATACTGCATTTTAAATAGTTCATACTGCACGACGAGATGATCTAATCGCTTCAAAAGATTAATTTTTAATTTTTCGTCAGTCGCCCCTGAAATCATAAATTTTAAAAGACTCAACCCCACTTGATAAACACCTTCTTTCTTCGTAAATTTTTCTTTCAAATTTTTTAGATAAACGGGAGCATCAGCATATTCAGACGCTTTCTCAAAAAAGAAAGCCGCATCACGCATTTTATCAAATAAAAAAAGATAAACATAACCTAAAAGCATAGGAACATTCCAAGCTCTCGACCAAAAACGCTCTTGAAACTCCAAAGGATAATCTTTCCAGTGCTCATTGAGAAACTTTTGACCCTGCAACAAAAGATCGCGGGCTCCCTGAGCATCCTTTCGTACAATCGCCAATAAATTACCGCCTGCTTGATATACCTCAAAATAAGCGGGATCCAAACTTGCAATCAAAAACAATCGATAATAAAGACTCGAATAAGCATTCGTAACACGAGAAACTTCAGCGTCTTGCATCGCTGACAAAAACCAAGCATCTAAAAGAGCAGGCAAATGTCCCGCTGCCATCACTGCGATAGCCTCAGGACGTATCTTTAAAAAAGCAGAAACAGGTTCCTGAGATTCTAATAAAAGAGGGGGCTCCAAAAAAGCCTTAAAACTCCAAGAAAGAATCAAAAAAGAATTAGCTAAAATAAAAAGTTTAATGGATTCCATGTTTTTTTAAAAGCTGATTGAAGCTACGAAGACCCAGCCCAAGCAACTTCGCTGCCTCTTTATGAGCCTGAGAACTCTGTTTTAATGCAGCAATCAAATAAATTTTTTCTGCTTCATGAAGTATTTTTTCTAAATCAATTTTTCCTCGAGAAAAATTAGGAGCAGGCAACTTGATCACTTCTAAATGTGTTTTTTTTTCTGAAGCTTCTTGTTCGATCAAATTCAAAAAACAACTTAAGGTAATAGAATTCGTATTCTCGACTGTCACGGCTCTTTCGATACAATTTTCAAGTTCTCTGACATTTCCAGGCCATGAATGATTTTCTAAAACTTTTATAGCTTCTTGCTCAAAGCCTAAGAAATTTTTTCCTGCTTTTTTAGAAAAACGCTTTAAAAAATTTTCAGCAAGTAATTTAATGTCACTTTTTCGTTCTCGCAAAGACGGCGTTTTAATCAAAATAACATTTAATCGATAATACAAATCCTCTCGAAACATTCCATTTTTTACCTCTTTTTCTAAATCGCGATTGGTTGCTGCAATCACTCGAACATCCACATGAATGTCACTGATACCTCCTACTCTACGAAAGATCCTTTCTTGAAGTGCTCTCAAAAGCTTCACTTGCATCGTCAACGAAAGCTCACCTACTTCATCTAAAAACAATGTTCCATGATTTGCCATGTCAAAAAGACCGATTTTATTGTTCAAAGCTCCGGTAAAACTTCCTTTTTCATAACCAAAAAGCTCTGCTTCCATAAGATTTTCAGAAATTGCACCACAATTCACAGGAATAAACGGCTGATCTGCAAAAGGAGCATTTTCGTGAATCATCCGTGCTACCAATTCTTTTCCTGTACCACTTTCACCTAAAATCAAAACATTCGCTTTTGAATTGGCAACTTTATGAATAAAGCTCAAAAGTTCAAGCACACAAGGAGAATTCCCGAAAAATGTACTCTTTTCATTTTTCACCTCAATTTCCACCTCCTGCAAATTTGAAAATAGGCAAATACATAGCAATCATAATACCCCCAACTAATGTACCTAAGAATACAATCACAAGAGGCTCAATCAAACGACTGATACCTGAAATTAAAATAGCCACTTCTTCTTCATAAAAATCAGCAATTTTTTCAAGCATCTTATCCAAATTTCCTGTTGACTCTCCCACACGTATCATATGAGTAACCATTTTTGGAAAAACCACAATAGTTTCCATGACACTTCCCAAACTTTTGCCTGTTTCCACTTGACTTCGTATGTTTGAAACAGCCTCTTCTAAGACTATTTGATCCATTGTCACCTTACAAATATCAATTGAGTCAATAATATTTACTCCAGAAACAAGCAGTGTTTGCATCGTTCGAGCAAACCGTGCAACAGAAGCTTTCTGTACCATGGTTCCAAAAAAAGGTAATCGAAAAACAATACGATCTAAGAATGCTTTTCCTTCTTCAGACTTTAAGTAACGATAAACAAAAAAAGACAAAAATGAGAAAAGAATAAAAATAATACCAACATTTCTAATTAAGAAATGAGAAGCATCAATAAGTATCTGAGTCGGCAAAGGCAAAGACTCGCCTTGTCCCTGTAACATAGATTCAAATTTTGGAATGACAAAAACAAGCATACAAGTTACAACTGCAATTCCAATAACAGTTACAATAATAGGGTACATCATCGCACTTTTGATCATCTTTTTAGTTTTTTCTGCTGTCTCAAGGTAAGAAGAGACTCTTTTTAACATGCCATCCATTCCTCCAGAAGATTCCCCTGCACGAATCAAGGCTACGTAAATTTTTGGAAAAACATGAGAATAGACAGTTAATGCTTCCCAAAAATACGATCCTTGAGAAACTTTTTCATGAATTCCACGAATGATCATTTTAAAAATGGCGTGATGTGTTTGATCGATAAGAACCTCTAATCCTTGAATCAAAGGAACTCCAGCGCTAATTAAAACTTGAAGTTGACGTGTAAACACCAAAAGCACCTGAGAAGGAACGCTCACCTTACTCAAATGAGAAGCACTTTTTGTCTTCTCTATTTTTTTAGGCCTAATTCTTTGCTGCCTTAAATATAAACGAAGATCGTTCTCGTTGGAAAACTCGATCACTCCAGAAACAGTTTTTCCTTGCTGATTAACACCTTCATAACTGTACTTCGTCAATTAAAGATCCTCATACGCGCGATTTTGCATCCGGTATCCCATTCATTAGTCTGCTGAGCTCTTCAGGAAAAGGACTATATTCTAAAGCATCTGATTTAGATAACGCTCCATTTCTTACAAAGTTGACTAAAGACTGATTCATCGTTTGCATCCCCGTTTCGTCTTGTCCTGATTGCATAGCAGAATAAATTTGATGAATTTTATCTTCTCGAATCAAACTTCGGATTGCTTGATTAGCAATCATGAGTTCATGAACCATTACTCTTCCAGGTTGATTAGATTTAGGAATGAGCATCTGCGATAAAACAGCCATTAAGGTAAAAGCAAGAACTGATCGGACCTGAGCTTGCTGATGAGGAGAAAAAGAATTAATTAAACGATTAACAGATTGAGCTGCTCCATTAGTATGTAAAGTTCCAAAAACTAAATGCCCCGTCTCTGCCATAGTCAATGCCGCTTCTATGGTTTCTGAATCACGAAGCTCTCCTACCATAATAAAATCGGGATCTTGTCTAAGAATACGTTTAAGCGCATTTTTAAATTCTCGAATATCTGATCCCACCTCACGCTGATTAATAATACAATTCTTATGAGTATGAATAAACTCAACAGGGTCTTCTATCGTGATCAAATGACCACATTCTTCTCGATTTAAAAAATCAAGAATTGCGGCTAAAGAAGTTGTTTTTCCACTTCCTGTAGGTCCTGTCACTAAAATTAAACCATTGGGTTTTCGAACGATTTTTTTTAAAACTTGAGGTAATTTTAATTGATCAAAATCAGGGATTCCTAAAGGAATTTTTCTAAAAACTCCAGCAATCATTCCCCTCTGCACAAAAAAATTACCTCGAAATCGAGCAAGATCTTTAATTCCAAAAGAAAAGTCAATTTCTAAATTCTTCTCAAATTCATTTTTTTGAGCTTCAGAAAGTACAGAATAACATATCTCCTTGGTATCAGAATTCGTCAAAATATCAGATTTAATTTTGAGAATTTTTCCATGAATTCTTAATTCAGGCGGGACTCCCACCGTCAAATGTAAATCAGAAGCATCTTGATCTACCATCGTTTTCAATAAAGTGGGAAGTCCAATTTTTGCCATCAACCCTCCAAAGTAGCAGATAAAGCTTCTTCAAAAGTCGTTTTACCTTCGATGACTTTAGAAAAAGCTGACATTCGTAATGTTTTCATCTTATCTTCCATTGCTTTTTTTTTAATCTGAGCAATAGATGCACCCTTCAAAAGCATTTCCTTAATAGTTCCTGTTAAATAAAGAACTTCGTAAATAGCTACTCTTCCTTTATAGCCGGTTTTATTGCATCTTAAACAACCTGTCCCCTTAAAAGCTTGAGGAATTTTTTCTTTCATATTAAAACCTAATTCTATCCATTTTTCTTCTGGAATGACTTCTGGAACTCGACAAAATTCACAAATAGTTCTTAAAAGTCTTTGAGCAACAATAGTATTAACAGAAGCTACTACTAAAAAAGGCTCCACTCCCATATTGATTAATCGAGTCAAGGCGCTCGGAGCGTCATTCGTATGCAACGTAGAAAGCACTAAATGTCCCGTTAAGGCTGCTTGAATAGCTACTTCCGCTGTTTCATAATCTCGAATCTCACCTACCAAAATGACATCAGGATCTTGTCTTAAAAAAGCACGTAAAACATTTGCAAAAGTAAGACCTACTTCTTTATGAATTTGAACCTGATTAATCCCTTCTAAATTATATTCAACAGGGTCTTCTGCGGTTGAAAGGTTTTCAGAAACATGATTGAGATCATAAAGTGCAGAATATAAAGTAGTCGTTTTTCCACTTCCCGTAGGTCCTGTCACTAAAACTAATCCATTAGGAGAATAAATACCTTTTTTAAAAAGATCTAATTGATCTTGTTCGAATCCTAATTTTTTTAAATCAAGCTGTAGATTACTTTTAGAAAGAAGTCTTAAAACAAGCTTCTCTCCGAATAAAGTAGGCATACTATTGACACGAAAATCAACTTCCATATTATTCATTTTTAGCTTTATTCTTCCGTCTTGAGGGACACGACTTTCAGCAATATCCATACGTGACATAATTTTTAATCGACTAACTACTGATCTCTTCATTTCTGATGGAATATCAGTAATCTCCATTAAGTTTCCATCAATTCGCATTCGTACACGAAATCTTTTTTCGTAAGGTTCAACATGAATATCACTTGCCATACGCTTGATAGATTCACTCAAAATACTATTAACAAGTTGAATCACAGGAGCATCCTGCGCCGCCATTCCCGAATCAATTTCATGAATTTGAACTAACTCTAAAGAAGAAGAATCACCTTCTTTTTTATTTTCTTTTTTAAAAGTCTCAAAAGCTGCTCCAAAATAAGCGGCTCCTCCACTATAATACTTTGCAAGTGCACCATCAAACGAGGAAACAGAAGTTAAAAGAACCTCAATATTCATCTTAGTTAAATACTTAATTTCTTCTATAGAAGAAATGACTGTCGGATCCCAAATAGCAAGCACTAATGTCCCCTGACTCACTTTTACTGGAATAATATGACGCTTTTTCGCAATTTCAGGAGCTATTCTTTGAATAGCATCGGCAGAAATCTCAATTTTTGAAATATTAATGCTAGGTAACCCAAATCTTTGACTTAAATGAGACAAAAGATTATCTTCACTAAAATACTTTTTTTCAAGAAAATAACGAGTATAACTCTTACCGCTTTTAGCGGCTTCCACACCTTCTGCATGCTGCAAAGCAGTAATGAGTTGATCTTTTAGCAATAAATCAGCAAGTTGACGCGACATAATCTCTTTTCCTGAAATTTTAATACTTTATTTAATTGTTATTGGCAACCAATTTTCGTAATAGAAGCACAAAAAGGTGTCGGGGTATCATAGGAACAATATGATCCGACATAGCTTGACATATAACAGGTACAACACTCTTGATTCTGATTGCTGAAGCCATAACCATAAGCTGTACAATTTCCGGCATCGCAAGTTACATAGTTTCCCCAACTATCAGTCCCTCCACTTACCCAATTACTACAACTAGTATTGCTTGATGTTTCCAACCAATTTTTTCCATTAGTTATGTATGGTGTAAATCCACTTGGACACGAACTTCCATTAAAGATACACATCATGTTTCCTGTATAATTATAATTAACAGAACCTCCCAGTGAACTGCATCTTGTAGCGTTATTTATAACAGAAGAATAACTTGCTATTGTGCTAGAATTAGTACTTATGCTTGTTGATTGATTCGAAAGTGTAACCGCATTAGAATTGATAATAGAATTATTGCCCGCTACCAATCCTGATTTATAGACTGCTGTTCCCGAAATCGTGTTTATCGTAGTTGACTGACTTGCTATCGTACTTGCATTAGTAATCATCGTACTTGACTGACTTGCTATCGTACTTGTATTATCAATTATTTTAGTTGATTGATTAGAGATCGTTGTAGATTGATTCCCAATCGTTGTAGATTGACTGCCAATTGTTGTAGATTGACTCGCGATTGTTGTAGATTCACTCGCTACAGTACTATACAACCCTGAGTTCGTAGAAATCCAAGTTCCATTACATACATAGGTGCTCCATCCATAAGCAGTACTTGCTTGACCAATCGCTCCTTGTGGAGAACAAGAACCTCCTTCAGTAACGCTTGAATTTGCTGGAAGAGTCCATTGATTACCATTGCATTCATAAATTGCTACTGAACTATCTTGACCTAAAGAACCTAAGTATGAACAAGAACCACCTAACGTAGCAGTTAAAGTAACCGTAGGAATAGATGCACAAGTCGTTGTTCCAGCTGTTCCTCCTAAAAAATTACAAAAACCACTATTACTCAACAACACAGGACTCATAGGTACCGAATATGTAATATTGGGAGAAGTATAAACCTGAATTCCGTAAGTATTCATAATTTCTGCACTTGGAGTAATAGAAAAACCAACACTAATCTGACTAGGCGGTATATTTCCAGAATAAGATACCGACACTGAGTAATAATAAGTGATGTTAGGCTGAGTGTTATAAGCGTTTCCTTGCATGTCATAGTAATTTGAGATTTGATTATTTGTTTGATCATACAGTGTAAGTCCCGTTGAGGCTACAGGACATGTCACAGACCCATTCACATTTACTGGGACATTTGTCGTTAAAACACTACATGCATTCGATGCCCAAGCACAAAAAACTTTTTGTGTTCCACTTAAATAGGTCGTGGGACCCATCACCCATTGATTACAATTTGTTTGATTTCGACCAACACAATCATTACCAGATCCGCAAAAATTAAGCAAACTACTTACCATAGCGGTAGTCGTACCACAAGAACTCCTATTACCTACACAAGCAAAAAGATTAGCCTGATTTCCGGCACTCATCAAAATTACATTAGGATCATTGATCAAATTAGTGAACCTTACGATTAATTGATTTCTTAGATTTGTCAAATTTATCTTACCCTGATTTTTTTGAGAATACTTTAACATCGTAATGCTTCCTAAAGTAAGGACAGTCATGATTCCTGTAACAATCATTGTTTCAATTAAAGAAAATCCATTTTTACTCCTAAAAAAATTTTTTAACATCTTTCATTTTATAGTCGCTATTTTTCTAATCTTCATTTTTCTAAACATGACCTTATGATCATGAAACAACAAACACCAGACATTAAGCGTATACTCAGCTGACAAAAAAATCGCACACGACAATATCCATAATAAAATTAATAGTTTATCAAAAAACTCAAATTTATACTGATCGATTATAGTGCCTTAGATCTTATAATTGATTGATGACAACTGGATTAACTACAAGCAGTATGATTACTACCTGATGCACAAGAATTAAGCAAGGCTCTTACCGTAGAGTTAGCTGTACCAACAAAAAAATCTGTTGATGTCCATCTCTCATCAAAATAACATGATAACTACTGATCAAATTAGTAAATCTTGCGATTCATCAATTTTTTAGGTGTGTCAACTTTGTCTTTTATCACTGTCTATCTCAAAAAAATTACTAGCAAGCATGTGTCACCACTAGACCCACTGAATCCAAGGGCCTTGGGGATAGCTACACTGGCCGAAGCCAGTGAATTATCTGTCGTAATTTAAATTTGATAGAATCAATTTTGATGCATGCCTTCATGAATAGGAACTCCCGATCACCTATATGCATGCAATCTCTGTAATTGTAGCATAGCACGTCTGTGCACTGCCATTATTTTGACAGCGACCGCCAGTACTACAACCTTTAGGCTGATAAGAACAAGTTTCTTGATACTGACCTGAAAAACCATGGCTCCCAGTAGTACAACAATTACCACAATTACTTTGTAGAGCACAAGAATTATGCCCACCGCAACATTGACTAGCAGAAGTTGAACTAAAATTTGAATAAGCAGTAAAACCAGTGGGACAACTCGAACCACTAAATACACACATAGGAACTGAAGCAGAGGTATTATCATAAGTTCCTCCTTGAATGCTGCATTTACTCATAAAAGCAACGGTACTTGACATACTTGCTATCACAGTTGATTGGCTTGCTATTGTGCTACTATTAAGCGCTATATTAGCAGATTGCGTTGCTATTGTACTAGGCTGATACGCGAGTATATTATCATAGCTAGCTATAGCGCTCTGAAATCTATTAATTGTTCCTGTATTAGAATTAATAGTTCCTGATTGAGCTGATAGTGTGCCTGTATTAGTACTTATTGTACTTGACTGAGTCCCAATCGTAGTTGACTGACTTGCTATCGTATTCGCATTAGTAGTCATAGTAGCTGACTGACTTCCTATCGTACCCGATTGACTCACTATTGTGGACGATTGACTCACTACCGTACTCTCCAAAACTGAATTCGTAGAAACCCAAGTGCCGTTACAAACATAGGTGCCCCAACCATAAGCAGCAGTACTTGCTTGACCAATGGCTCCCTGAGGAGCACACGCACTTCCCACAGTAATACCAGTATTGGCCGGAAGTATCCATTGGCCACTATTGCACTCATAAAGCACGCCTGAACTATCGTGACCTAAAGTGCCTGGATAGGCACAAGAACCACCTAAAGTAGCAGAAAAAGTAATCGTAGGAATCGATGCACAAGTCGTTGTTCCAGCCGTTCCTCCTAAAAAATTACAAAGACCACTGTTTGTTAATAGCACAGGATTGAGAGGCACCGAATAGGTAGCATTCGCAGAAGTATAAGTTTGAATACCATAATTATTGGCAATAGCTGTACTAGGAGTAATCGTAAAACTAACGCTAATTTTAGTAAGAGGCTGCGTCCCAGCATAAGACAGTGATACAGTAAAATAATAAGAAGCATTTGGCTGAGTAGTATAACTTCTTCCTTGTATATCATAATAATTTGACACTTGCTGATTGTTCTGATCATATAAAATCAAGCTAGTTGAAGCTACAGGACAGGATGCAGAGCCACTTATATTGACCGAAGCATTCGTAGTTAAAGGCATGCAAGCATTTGATGACCAAGCACAAAAAACCTTTTGTGTTGCACTTAAATAGGTTGTAGGACCTGCTATCCATTGATTGCAAGTAGATTGAGTCGATTTAGTTGCGCAATCATTGCTTGCTCCACAAAAACGCAGCAAGCTACTTATCATAGTGCTATTAGTAGCACAAGAACTCCCATTACCTACACATGCAAAAAGATTCGCCTGATTACCAGCACTCATTAAAATGATACTTGGATCACTGATGAAATTCGTAAAACGCGTGATGAGCTGATTTCTCAGATTCACTGCATTTATCTTAGCTTGATTTTTTTGAGAATACTTCATAATTGTCATACTTCCCAGCATAAGGGTAGTCATTAATCCTGTAATGATCATTGTTTCAATTAAAGAAAATCCACATTTTCTTATGAAAAAATTTTTACCCATTTTGTACTGCATTTTTTTAATCCGTATTTTGCCAAGTATAACTTGGGCTACAAACTAAAATTTGATTAGCATTAGCGCTATTTATCGCAAACGAACCTATAACAGTACAAGATCCATTAATGCTTTGAGGAGAATAGACAGGAACAAGACTTTGAACGCCTGAATTGCATTGATAGAGAATATTTGTGGTTGGATTCCTTATAATTAATTTTCCAGTAGCAGGACAAGTGCTAGGCAAAGACTGAGGACTTAGTTCGCATAAAGACTCAGAAGTATTATAAATACCATTAAGATTACGACACAAATCAGGTCCATTCACTGCGGAAACATTTGCAGTATTCATCAAAGAAACATTATAGTTGGTAGGAGACAACTTCAAAATAGGTGTTGAATAAGACACTGACACGGAACTCCAAGTGCTCCATCCTTTTAAGATAGTTAAAGAAGGATTAGGAGTAACGGTAAAATTTAAACTCACAGAATTTTTAACTTGAGATAAAAAATAAACACTTACTTGAAAAGCATAATTAGATGAAGAACCAGGGGATCCTTGTAGAGTATAATAATAATTTCCGAAATTACTGCTCGGTTGACTTGATATAAAAGAAGGATCAAATAAAGGCAAGGCTGCAGAAGCACTAGGACAAGTATAAGCTTGAGGACACTGTGAAGTATTTCCAATACAAGCAAATAGCTGACTTTGATAAGAATTAATCGGAGTGGGGCATGGACTTGACAAAGAAGAAGTTCCTTGAATCAGTGCATCAGGTGCCGTAGGACAGGGATCTGCTGCATTCGAAGGACAGCCTGCACTTAAAAATAAAACACGGGGATTATTGATCGCAGTATAAAATCGATTGATAATTCCTGATCTCACAACCGTTAGATTTGCCTTAAAATTTGCGATCTGAATAGATTGAATAAAACGAGATAAAGATAAAAAAAGAATCGTGCTAAGAGCAGTCACGATAACTAATTCAATTAATGTAAGCCCAGCTGCCCCCTTTTGCATACAACGATCACCATTGCAAACAAGCTTAAAGAAGTCAAGCATAACAGAAACGACATTTTAGAAACGCTTAAGATCAAATGTCCATGAACTTCCTCGCTCAACACCCAAACAAAAGATGAAGTTTCACTCACTTATTCTGCTACCGACTTCTTGCGTGGAACATGAACGAGAATAAGCGTCAAAAAATAGCTATCTTATTTTCATGACTATGAAAAATGAGTCAAAAAAATAAAAATCTAAGACAGAGAGGTTATAGAAGTTTTTTTTACCAAGAATGCTATCTGAAAAAATACTTCTATTAAATAAGCAAAATC
>DAISZI010000137.1:0-4839 GCA_036824885.1 Oligoflexia bacterium | reverse complement strand
TTAGTAGGTAAAGCGGGGACAGGCAAGACCCTTCTTGCGATTGCTGCAGGTTTAGTGAAAACGGTGGATGTCGGATTTTATCGGAGACTTTTAGTTTCAAGGCCTGTTTTTCCTTTAGGCAAGGATATTGGATTTTTACCAGGCAATATTGAGGAAAAATTAAATCCTTGGATGCAGCCTATTTATGACAATATCGACTTCTTGTTTGCAGTGATGCAAAAAGGCAAAAAGCGTTTTCATGGCTGTCAAGAGCTTTTCCAGCAGGGGCTTCTGCAGGTTGAGCCTTTGACTTACATTCGAGGAAGATCGATTCCTCAGCAGTACTTCATTGTCGATGAATCTCAGAATCTGACTCCTCATGAAATTAAGACGATTGTAACGCGTGCGGGAGATGGTACGAAAATTGTTTTAACAGGAGATAGTTGTCAAATCGATAATCCTTACGTGGATTCAGTGAATAATGGTCTGGTTTATTTGGTTGATCGATTTCAAGATGAGTCGATTGCGGCCCATGTCACCTTGACTCGTGGGGAGCGATCGGTGCTTTCGGAGCTTGCCAGTCACTTACTGTAATTTTTTTGTCAAAAGATGTTGAAGTTCATACTTCAGATGTTTCAGGTAAGTCTTTGAAAATTTTTGCATTTCTATGCTTTCACAGTGCAGGATGAGGGCTTCAAAAAGGACCTCTCCTTGGATGATCATTTCAAGGGAGATGCTATCGAATGTGGAGCGTTTTTTTTGAAATTCAATGAGCTCTTCGAGGAGTTCTGTTTTATTCATTTGTTTTAATTTTAAAGTATAAGCTCCGCGATTTCTTTGCGCTTTTTTATATTCTTTAAATTGGTTTAAAAATAAGATCATGAGCCTTCCATTTCTTTCAAAACTTAAGGATGTGTTAGCAAAAAGGGGACCACAGTTAATGGATGGAAAAGAGCCGGAGAAGATGAAGTGCAAGAGCAACAGAAGCAGTCAGTTGTTGAAGGTTTGGACAAAATACTTCAGAAAGAGACTCAAAGAACCGAAAAAAAAGACATGAAGCAATTAGCTTGGATCGGGTGTTTTCTTTTTGGGGCCTGGGGGATGGCCTCTCAAGATAGCTTGACTAAAAGGATCGATGATGAATTCAAAATTTCTCGATTTAGTGCTTCTTGGGAGAAGCCTGATTCGAATGCAACACGTGAAGCTGTTATTCCTTTGACATCAGAGACTTCTCAAGAGCTGTCAGTGATTGTTTCTGAGCAGGGTTTTTTTCCGAAGGAAATTTTTGGCACGAGGGATGTTCCGCTTAAGATTTTTTTGACCAGTGCAGCTGAAAAATCGCTTTGTTTTGTGATGGAAGATTTTCATATTTATAAGCAGGTCACGCATGAAAAAGTGGGGGAAGTGTTTTTTGTGCCTCGGGTTTCTGGTAGGTTTCGTTTTTACTGCCCTATGGATGGCATAGAGGGTACATTTTATGTTAGAGATCCCCACTGAGGGGATGCTATGGGTGTTTTTGAAGATTCTGTGGGTGTGTTTTTAAGTCCTATTCAGGCTTACTTGAGCAATGAGGAAGTCTCAGAAGTTTTAGTGAATGGTCCTGGGGAAATATTTATAGAAAAAAAGGGGATTTTAGAGAAAACAGATGCCAAGTTCATGGATGAGCAAGCGCTTCAAGCAGCTGTCAGGAATATTGCTCAATTTGTCGGAAGGCGCATTGATGATGAGAATCCTATTTTAGATGCGAGACTTCCTGACGGAAGTCGTGTAGCAGCGGTTCTTCCTCCCTGCTCCAAAAAAGGGACGACTTTATCGATTCGAAAATTTAGTAAGGGCAGTCCTACCTTTATGGATCTCATTCAAAAGGGGTCTTTATCGAAAGATGCTGCACGTTTTTTAGATGTTTGCATCTACCTTGCCAAGAACACCATTATTTCTGGAGGAACTGGATCGGGAAAAACGACTTTGCTCAATATCTTGGGCTCTCGGATTCCTGGACATCAACGCCTTTTAATTATTGAAGACTCTTCAGAATTAAAAATTCAAACGGATCATGTGGTGCTTTTTGAGAGTAAGCCTGCGGATTCTGTGGGCAAAGGTGAGGTTTCTATTCGAGATTTGCTAAAATCTGCTTTAAGGTTGAGGCCTGATCGGATTGTGGTGGGAGAAGTGCGAGGCCCTGAGGCTTTAGATTTGATCACTGCTATGAATACAGGGCATGGGGGATCGATGGGAACGACCCATGCGAATACCCCTTACGATGCCTTAGTGCGGTTGGAGACTTTATCGATGATGGGAGGTACTCAAGTTCCTGTCGGAGCAATTCGTAGACAAATTGCTTCAGCTATTCATTTAGTTGTACAAATTAGAAGGATGCATGATGGTTCTCGCAAAGTTACGCATATTGCCGAGGTCATTGCAGAAGTCGATGAAACAGGGCGTTATCAGATTCAAGATATTTTTAGATTTATCCAGCGAGGTAAAGCTGCAGATGGAAAAATTGTCGGAGAATTGGTCCCTACAGGTCTTATCCCTAGTTTTTATTCAGAAATTGAATTGAATCGATTGCCTTTCCCCAAAGAAAAATTTGTTCCTCCAGATTGGTGTCAATCATTGTTGTAGCGATAAAAATCTGAGCCAGCAGTAGAAAAAGGCTTTCAGATCGGTTATAAGACTACAAAGTTATGAGAATACCGAAATGCTAATTGGGCTTCCTAAAGAATCGCGTTTGAATGAGGCTCGGGTGGGTTTGACTCCTGAGACGATCAAGAAATTAAGAAAAAAAGGTTTTCAGATCTGTGTGGAGCGTTCTTGTGGGATGGGCGCTGGTTTTTTGGATGAAGATTATACGAAAGAGGGAGCTCAGCTGGGGGATGCTCGTGAAGTTTTTGCTGCTCCCATGGTGGTAAAAATTCATCGTCCTACTCGAGAAGAGGCAGGGTTGATGCAAAAGGGTTCCTTACTGATTTGTTTTACGGAGCCTTTTTTAGAAGACGATCTCTTGGAGATTTTAGCCCATGCAGGTGTGGATGTGGTGAGCATGGAGCTTGTTCCTCGTACTTCTCGCGCTCAGACTATGGATGCGCTTTCTTCTCAGGCAAATATTGCAGGCTATCGTGCTGTTTTGGAAGCAGCTTCTCACTACAAGCGATTTTTTCCTCTGATGATGACTTCTGCGGGTTCTGCTAAGGCAGTGCGAGTATTGGTTCTTGGGGTAGGAGTTGCAGGTCTTCAGGCTATTGCGACTGCTCGACGTTTGGGAGCCTTAGTCGAAGCTTATGATGTTCGCGCTGAGGTGAAGGAGCAGATTCGTTCTTTGGGGGCGAAGGTGGTGGAGCTTGAGCTTGGTGAAGAGGGCTCCGGTACCGGTGGTTATGCCAAGCAGCTTTCAGAAGCATCTCAGAAGAGGCAGCAAGAGCTTTTGCAGAAGAAAATTCAAACTGCAGATGTAGTCATTTCTACTGCCAATATTCCTGGTAAGAAAGCTCCGGTTCTGATTACCGAGAAAGCGTTAGAGGGCATGCGTTCTGGTTCCGTGGTGATAGATATGGCTGCTGCCAATGGAGGCAATTGTCCTTTCAGTGAACCAGATCGAGTTGTGGTGAAGCACGGGGTGACTTTGGTGGGGTACACAAATTATCCTTCTCAGCTTGCTTCTGATGCGAGTGCTTTTTATGGGAACAATGTGGTAGCACTTTTGGATCTTTTTGTTCAGAATCAGGAAGGTAAGATGTGTGTGGATCTCCAGGATGATATTGTAGCTTCTGTTCTGGTTGCTTATCAGGGGAAGTTACGACAGAGAAAAGGTTGATCATGTCACTTACGATGGTTGCCATTTATGTTTTTATTTTGTCTTGTTTTGTGGGTTATCACGTGATTTGGGGGGTGACACCTGCATTGCACACGCCTTTGATGGCTGTTACCAATGCTATTAGTGGCATTGTGTTGGTGGGGGCAATCTTGGTGGCGGGGATGGAAACTTCCAGTACTTGGGTGTCGATAGTCGGTTGTTTGGGAGTTTTTCTAGCATCGATCAATATTTTTGGTGGTTTTGTCGTGACGAATCGCATGCTTGCTATGTTTAAGAAGAAGAGATAGAAAGGATGTCATTGAATCCAGATTTTTTTGCATTTTTCTATCTTATTGCCACGATTCTTTTTATTTATGGATTGAAGGGTTTGAGTTCTCCTAAAACAGCTTTGAGGGGGAATGGATCTGCGATGATTGGGATGCTCTTAGCTGTGAGCGTGACTCTTTTGTGCCCTGAAGTAAAGGCTTATGGACGTATTTTTTTAGCTCTTTTTGGGGGAGGTCTTTTAGGTACGGTCATTGCGTTGAAGATTAGCATGACTGCGATGCCGCAGCTTGTGGCTATTTTGCATAGTTTTGTGGGGCTTTCTGCCATTTTTGTGGTACTGGGGACCTTTTTATCGCATACTACGGATCATTTGGGATCCTTAAGTTTAGTGGAAGTCATTGAGCTTGGTTTGGGAACCGTGATTGGAGCCATCACGGTGAGTGGTTCTTGGGTTGCATTTGGTAAATTGCAAGGTATTTTGAAATCCAATCCTTTGCGTTTTCCAGGTCAGCACGCTTTGAATGGGATTTTGGGATGCTTCATTTTGGGGTTTGCCATTCGTTTTTGTATCTTTCAAGATCCTTTTTCTTGGGCGGTGGTCGCAGGGTTAGCTTTGGTACTTGGATTATCGCTGGTGCTTCCTATTGGGGGAGCAGACATGCCGGTGATTGTTTCTATGTTAAATTCGTATTCTGGATGGGCTGCCTCTGCTACGGGTTTTACTTTGGGCAATCAGCTCTTAGTCACTACGGGAGCCTTGGTGGGAAGTAGTGGTGCGATTC
>DAISZI010000136.1:0-4844 GCA_036824885.1 Oligoflexia bacterium | reverse complement strand
AAACCCATATCGATTCAGGTATTTTTAATGCCTGTCAAGAAGCAGCGATCACTGCTTTAGAAAACTACGAGGAGTTTACCCACAACCTACGAACCACGTATCAGAAGCGACGCGATTTATTCATCCCTGCACTTCAATCGCTAGGACTGAAATGTATTTGCCCTGAAGCAACTTTCTATGCTTGGGCACAACTACCTCAGGGAACTTCTTCCGAAAGATTTGTGATGGATCTCATTGAAAACCAAGGCATCGTGGCAACCCCAGGCAGTGGATTTGGAAAGTATGGAGAAGGGTATATCCGGTTTGCTCTATGTGCTGAGCTAGATATCTTGACACAAGCAGTGACACGACTTCATACCTAAGGGATAATCCTTGTGGGAATGCGTTTCTCAATGATACGAGTAAAGTAAGGAGGTCGTATGCATATTTATGTCTGTACCAGACAGGTTCCAAGCACTGAAACAAAGATCAAGCTTCGCTCAGATGCTTCAGGAATAGAAACAGCTGAAATCAAATGGGTTCTTTCTCCCTACGACGAATTTGCACTGGAAGAGGCTATTGCTCTGAAAGAGAAAAATCCTGGAAGCAGTGTTTCGATGTTATCGGTAGGACCGCCTCGTGTTGTGGAGTCTTTGCGTACAGGGTTAGCGATGGGAGCTGATCGCGGTATTTTCATTGAGGCGCCAGAAACAGCGGACTCCCATTTAATCGCTCAGGCACTAGCACGTGCTATTCAAAAACAGCCGGAGTACCGTTTTATTTTTACGGGAAAAGAAGCCATTGACGAAGGCTCAGCCCAAGTAGGACCCCTTCTTGCTACTTTTTTAGGCATTGCTTATGTTACAGTAGTTCAATCCATTCAATACGAGCCACTGATTTGCAAACGAGAAATTGAAGCAGGTGCTTTTGAATTAGTAGAGACCTCATCTGCTTTGCTCATTGCCTGTCAGAAAGGATTGAATACCCCACGCTATGCAAGCGTTCCCAATATCGTCAAAGCCAAATCAAAACCTATAGAAATGCTCAAACTTGCAGACTTAGGCCTATCAGAAGCAGATCAAAAAATCAGGTACCGTCAATTTCGATTACCTCCGGCAAAGCCTGCAGGTAAAAAAATTGCGGGAGATCCTCAAACCCAAGTCGAGCAGCTTGTGAAGCTGCTCCATGAAGAAGCGAAGGTAATTTAAATGATCCTTGTCATTGCAGAAAGCAAGTCTCATCAAATCAAAAAAAGCACCTGGGAGTTAATTCATCAAGCGCGCACCTCAGGACATGAAACACACGCCTTACTGATGGGTCCCTCAGTGAAATTAGCTGAAGAGCTCGCTTCTGGGGGAGCTCAGAAAGTCCATTGCGTAGAACATCCCCTTTTAGAGCACTACACCAACGAAGCCTATGCTCAAGTAACTACGACCCTCATTCAATTGCTCAAGCCTGAGATTGTTTTGGCAACCCATTCTGCTTGCGCTCGAGAATTCATGCCTCAGGTCGCAGCCCGTTTAGACGTGGGATTAGCAAGTGATTGCACCCAATTGCAATGGAGTGATCAAAAAGTCATAGCACATCGCCCTATGTATGCAGGAAAAGCAATCGTTGAAGTAGAATTCTTAGGAAAGGGACCTCAGCTGATCACTGTGCGTGCAAATGCTTTAGGCCTTCAGCCGATTCCAAAAACCCAAGCAACGATTGTGAAACATACACTGTCACTTGGTCCTTTCAAAACGAAGATGGTTCCCCTGGAAAGTGCCCAAGCAAGACCTGATGTCACTGAAGCTAATATCATTATTTCAGGAGGTCGCTCTTTAAAAAGTGCTCAAAATTTCCAATTATTAGAGACACTCGCTGATGTTTTGGGAGCAGCGGTAGGAGCTTCACGAGCAGCAGTGGACGCAGGATTCAGGCCGCATCGAGATCAGGTAGGGCAGACAGGAAAAGTGGTGGCTCCTTCCCTTTACATCGCCTGTGGAATCAGTGGAGCTATTCAGCATTTAGCAGGGATGCGCACTTCCAAAGTGATCGTAGCGATCAATACCGATGCTGAAGCTCCGATCTTTCAATTAGCAGACTATGGAATTGTAGGAGATTTGTTCACGATTGTACCTTTATTGACAGAGGCCTTCAAAAAACTCAAGACATGAGGAGATTTTCATGACCTGGGAAGGTTTTCTTTTTCTGATCTTAGCCTCCTCAAGCTTAGGCTATTCAGGGTACCGGTTTCAAACGCTTTTTCATGTTTTAAAAAACCACCGAGGAAAGACCCATCCTTTAGGTAATTGGGCCGAACGTGTTCAGACTGCGTTCTTAGATATTTTAGGCCAACGCGCTGTTTTACGAAAAAAAATACCAGGTATTATTCACACGACCATTTTCTGGGGATTCCTGATCATCAGTATAGGAACCTTAGAGCAGTTTATCTCTACTTTAAACCCTCATTGGAGCTTGGAGTTTTTAGGCACTTTTTACTGGATACTCATGGGTTTACAGGACTGCCTCACGTACCTGGTCCTTCTCGCAGTACTTGCTGCTTGCTACCGACGTTTCATCCTCAGGCCAGAAGGTTTAGGGCAATCTCAAGATGCCAATCGAGTCCTCCTGCTCACGGGGTCTTTAATGCTTTCTATTGCCTTGATGCATGGATGCGAACTTCAAAGAGATCCCGCATGGGCAAAATGGATGCCTTTGTCCCGAGGGCTGAGTTACCTACTCGAAAATGGAAACCCAGAACTCTATGCATTCGGAAGCCATTTTTTTAAATGGATCCATATGCTTTTGGTCTTAGGATTCGCTATGTACATCCCTCATTCCAAACACCTGCACATCGTAGCAGCAGGTCCCAATACTTTTTTAAAAAATTTAAAAAAAACGAAGGCAATGAGAACCATTTCTTTTGAAGATCCAGAAGTCTCACAGTACGGAGCTTCCAAACTCACCGATTTAAGCTGGAAAGACGCCCTTGACTATTATGCTTGTACTGAATGCGGACGCTGTCAGGATGTCTGTCCCGCTTACCAAACGCAAAAGCCACTGAGTCCCAAAAAGCTCATTTTAGATCTCAAACATGCCATGCAGGATCAAAAAGAAACCATTTTAGCAAAAAATTATGAAGCGTTACCTTCTATCCTCGATCTCCATGTTACAGAAGACGTGATTTGGGCATGCACTTCCTGCCGCGCTTGTGAAATCGCATGTCCTGTCTTCATTGAGCATACCGATAAAATTTTTGATATCCGAAGAAATCTTGTCATGATGGAATCCAGATTTCCCCCTGAAGTTCAAACTGTTTTTAAAAATATGGAAAACCAAGGAACTCCTTGGGCTTTCAGTCCAGAAACCCGATCAGATTGGGCAGAGGGGCTTTCTATCAAAACAGTAGCAGAAAATCCTGAGATTGATATCTTGCTCTGGGTAGGATGTGCCGGAGCTTACGATGAACGCAATAAAAAAGTCGTACGGGCCTTCGCAAGTTTATTGAAAAAAGCTCAGGTGAAATTTGCTATTTTAGGCAATGAAGAACGCTGTACCGGAGATCCTGCACGACGCATGGGCAATGAGTACCTTTATCAGACACTAGCACGATCCAATATTGAAGTATTACAACGGTATCAAGTGAAAAAAATAGTCACTTCCTGCCCTCATTGCCTCAATACTTTGAAAAATGAATACCCTGACTTAGGCGGTCACTATGAGGTCTTCCACCATGCTCAGTACTTAGCCATGTTAATTGCCCAGGGTAAAATCAAACCTTCCAAAAACTACGAAGAATCCATCACTTTTCACGATAGCTGCTACTTAGGAAGATGGAACGGAATTTATCAGGAGCCTCGTGAGATTCTGCGCTCTGTAGGAGCAAATCCCGTAGAAATGAAAAGCCACCGCCAAGAAAGTCTGTGCTGTGGAGCAGGAGGAGGACGCATGTGGATGGAAGAACATTTAGGAAAACGCATCAACCTTGCTCGCACCGAACAAGCTTTAGAAACAGGCGCAAGCACCATCGCCACGTCTTGCCCCTTTTGTCTCACCATGCTCTCCGATGGAGTACAATCAAAAATGGCAACTCAAACTAAAGTCCTAGATATTGCAGAACTTCTCAATGAAAAAAGCTGATTACTTGCTTTTTTTTTAGAATAAAAGTAGTATACCGCAGTCATTCGTGCACTAAGGAGAATATCGTGATTTTTGAAACAGTCCGTTCTGACGGATTTGAGCAGATTATTTTTTGCCATGACCCTGAGGTCTCTTTAAGAGCTATCATTGCGATTCACAGCACCGTTTTAGGTCCTGCTTTAGGGGGATGCCGGATGTGGAATTACAATTCAGAACAAGAAGCGCTCCAAGATGTTTTAAGGCTTGCCAAGGGCATGACGTATAAAAACTCATTAGCGGGACTTCACTGGGGTGGAGCAAAAACGGTCATCTGGGGCGACCCCAAAAAACAAAAATCTCAGGCTGCTTTAGAAAAATTCGCGATGTTTGTCCATGGACTCGGTGGACGTTATATCACCGCTAAGGATGTCGGCATCAATGCAACCGACCTCCACATGATGAGAGCTATCACACCTTTTGTTGTGGGCATTGATGGTTTACAGGGTTCAAGTGGAGATCCTTCTGTTTCTACCGCATGGGGTGTGTACCATGGCATGCGTGCGGTGGCTCAGTTTGCTTTTGGTATTTCCTCGTTAAGTGGTCTTAAAATCGCCTTACAAGGACTAGGAAGTGTTTCTTTCTCATTATTGGAACACTTATGCAGAGAAGGCGCTAAAATCATCGGTTGTGATATTGAGGAGAGCGCTATTCAACGCGCGACCTCCCGTTATCCCATAGACATAGTCTCTCATGATGCAATT
>DAISZI010000135.1:0-4872 GCA_036824885.1 Oligoflexia bacterium | reverse complement strand
TCCATGAGAAAAAACTGTTTTTTTGACGCTATTTGTTAGTTTCATGAGACTATCGCACAAAATGGGGTTCCCCAACTTGTATTGATTCAGGTAATCATTTATACCATGATTCTTTCTTAATGACCAGGGGGTAACCCATTGCTTCGGCAGGGGCCCCTTAAATTGACTGATATGATTGAATCTGATAGGGTGCCGCGAGTAAAGTGATTTTTAAAAAAGTTCATTTTTTTGATAGAAAGTCCATGGAAGCATCGTTGTTTATGAAGAGATTTATTTGCTTTTTTTACCTGTTTTGTTTCTTCCAGGAGGTTCGATCGGATTTTGTGCTTCATCCCTTAGAGGATTTTTATACAGATCCTCAGATTTTAAAATTACGGGTTCAGCCGGGCTATTATACGACAGCATCGAATTTCGGTCCAGCTGGGGGTCCTACTGTGAGTCTCAATGGCGGTGGGTATACTCGCTACCAATTGGATGCCGTGCTTCAGTATGGTCTTACTCAGAATTTGAGTGTTTTTTTGCGCTTAGTCTCAAGCGTGGTGAGTCTATCTCAGTCCACGGCCGTGAATCAATCATTTTTTGGGATGAATGATCAGTCGCTGGGGATGAGCTACCGGTTCATCGGGGGGCGCTCACCTTCTTTTTCGATGGATTTTCAATTACAGGCAGATTTCCCTGCTTATGGCAGCTCGTATGCTTCTACGAACTACAATATCCAGACGCCTAGTTTAGGAGATGGGTCGTTAGATGGGACAGGGGCCCTTTTCATGACCATTCCTTTAGAAAAAAGTGAAAATACTTATTTTTATAGTAGGTTAGGTGGGGGGTATACGTATCGAACGGGAGGATTTTCTTCTGCTTTGCCTTGGGTCGTTTTATTCGGGTACACTCCTCGAGATTTTGTCGGAAGTCATTTTTTTTCCCAGATGGGGTTTCAGGGGTTTTATTCGTTGAAGACAGATCTTGACAACAATATCAATGCTCCGTTACGTGTGAGTTATGGAACTGGGGGCAGTTATATTGGGGGTGGTGTGAATCCTACCATGGTGCAGTTGAGATCCCAGTTTGGGTACCGTCTCAACTTAGATCAAGAAATTTCTTTTACTTGGATGCAGGTGCTTTGGGGGCAGGATGTCCCTGCAGGCTTTTATGGTTTTTTTGGGTTTCAGATGCGTTTTGGAAACTCCGTTCATTCGAAGTCACCTTCTGCTACTTCAGTAGCTGAGCCTCAAGAAGCCTCGAATGCGGGTTTCGTGAACTACAACCTGGAGGCTAAGGTGCTTAGGATCAGTGACCGCTTGAACCTTCTTAAAATTGACAAAGGCAAGGAAAACGGGGTTATTGTCGGAGATGTTTTTGACATTTTTCAAAAAAATGCGGCTGAGCAAGAGGAAGCGGTAGCTCGAGCTCGTGTGAGCCATCTGAAGGATCAGGAGGCTGCCCTAAAAATTGTAGAGTACTACCGAGAGACTTGGATTGAAGAAGGAAGCATAGTCAAGCGTCTGATCGATCGATCAGAATAGGGGCGGGTATGGGATATAAACGAATCAGAAATGGCGTTTTTTTTCTTTTTTTTCTTCAAGGTATTGCTTTTGCAGGAAAATTTGCGAATCAATTTACTGAGTTTGAGCTTCCTCCTCAGTGGCAGTGTAGCTTAGAGGGTGCTGAATGGGTTTGTCAAAGTACCAACGAATCCAAGAAAAAAGATGCAATTATTGTTTTAGCCGCTAAAATCAAGGGAGATCAGGACAGTTTAGATCAGTATTTGACGTATTTAAAAGCAGTCAAATCATTTACGAGTGTCGATAACAAGCCCGTTAAATCTGATCCTAAGTACGCAAAAACCCAAAATATTAATGGCCATCCTTGGGTGGATTCTTTGCATTTAGAATCTGAAATTCCAGGGTTTTATACACGGTACTTGGCAACGATCAAACAGGATATCGGTGTCTTGGTGACTTATTCTGTGAATAAAGCTAAGTACCAAGATTACCTTCAGGATTTTGACCATATGGTTAATACCTTAAAGGTCTATCGTAAAGCAGGTGGGATCAATGTCGCTCCTTCTCAGGGCAGTCTTTTTCAGAACACGCAGATTTCTAACAATGTGGGGACAGAGACCATTTTTCACTCTGAGCAGATCCAAGGAGGAGCGGATGTGGCGAAGCCTAAACCTTCCACTCAGCAGTTTCCTTGGGGCTTGGTTGTGTTGCTTGTGGGCGCCATTGGTTTTTTTGTGTGGAAAAGACGCAAAGGCTGATTGCCTTCTGGGTGGGGCTGGGTGTAAGGTGGCAGTCCTATGAAACTTTACGAAGAAGCGTTGCATTATCATGCTAAAGGAAGAAAAGGAAAAATTGAAGTTGTTCCTACTAAATCAGTAGAAACTCAACAGGATTTATCGCTTGCTTATTCTCCGGGGGTTGCAGAACCTTGTCGGGCGATTGCAGCGGATGCGGATCTTGCGTACGAATATACCGCAAAAGGCAATCTGGTGGCGGTAGTGTCCAATGGGACTGCTGTTTTAGGTTTGGGGGATATTGGGCCTGTAGCTGCGAAGCCCGTGATGGAGGGCAAAGGGGTTCTTTTTAAAAAATTTTCTGACATTGATGTTTTTGACATTGAATTAAATGCCAAGGATCCGGATGACGTCATCCGTGCCTGTGAGATGCTTGAGCCTACCTTTGGGGGGATCAATTTAGAAGATATCAAAGCTCCCGAATGTTTTTATATTGAAGAGCAACTCAAAAGTCGTTTAAAAATCCCTGTCTTTCATGATGATCAGCATGGAACTGCTGTGATCAGTGGGGCTGCTTTCTTGAATGCCTTAGAAATTGTAGGCAAAGATATTCGTGAAGTGAAGGTTGTTTTTTGCGGTGGAGGTGCCGCGGCTATTGCTTGTGCAAATTTATACCTTTCTTTGGGAATCAAGCGTGAAAACATGATTATGGCAGATTCTACTGGTATTATTTACCAAGGACGTACAGAGAGGATGAATCCCTACAAAGAGAGGTTCGCGGCTGTCACTGAGATGCGAACGATTGCAGAGGCTCTTGTGGGGGCCGATGCTTTTGTGGGGGTCTCTGTGAAAGATGGGATCACCGCGGCTATGGTAGAGAAAATGGCGAAGGATCCGATTGTCTTTGCCATGGCTAATCCTGATCCTGAGGTAACTCCTGAGGAGGTGCTTCGCGTGCGGCCAGATGCGATCATGGCGACAGGGCGTTCTGATTATCCGAATCAAGTCAATAATGTTTTAGGTTTTCCTTTTATTTTTCGAGGGGCTTTGGATACACGAGCAACGGCGATCAATGAAGAGATGAAGATGGCTGCGGTGAAGGCTTTAGCACGGCTTGCGAAGCATGATGTACCAGAAAGTGTTTCTAGGGCTTATGGGGGTCAGCAGTTTCGATTTGGCAGGGAGTACTTGATTCCAAAGCCCTTTGATAGTCGAGTCTTGCTCTGGGTAGCACCTGCTGTTGCTGAGGCAGCGATGAAATCCGGGGTTGCTCGGAAAAAGCTTGATTTGAAAAAGTACGCAGAAGGTTTAGAGAAGCTTTTGGGTTCTTCTTATACCGTTATGCGTCAGATCAAGAATCGCATGAAAACGAAAAAAACGGGTCTTGCAACGATTGTGCTTCCTGAGGGAGAGAGTCCTAGCATTTTGAAGGCTGCCCAGACCATGCGTGAAGAGGGTATTGCTGAGCCAATTTTATTGGGGAATGAAGCTAAGATTGTCCAAGCCATGGAAGATTTAGGTTTGGACGTCGGGTTAAAAGGAGTTCGGATCATTCGACCTTCTCGAAGTGAGCATTTAGAAGCTTATGCCAAAGTCTTGTTTGAAAAAAGGCAGCGTAAGGGCATCACACAGAATTTAGCACTTCAATTGATGAGGCAGAATAATTATTACGGTGCGATGATGCTTGAGATGGGTCATGTGGATGGCTTGCTCAATGGGATCACTCAGAGCTATCCTCAGACATTGCGGCCTGCGATTGAAGTCATTGGAGTAAAACCTGGATCGAGACTTTCTGGGGTTTATATGATGGTTTCTAAACGTCAGGTTTTTTGGTTTGCTGATACTACGGTCAATATTGAGCCTAGTGCTGAGGAATTGGCGGATATTGCGATTCAGACGGCTATCTTAGCTGAGACTTTTACCGGGGAGCCTTCTCGTGTAGCGATGCTCTCCTTTTCTAATTTTGGTTCCAATAATCATCCTTTAGTCCTGAAAGTCCGACGTGCTACTGAGATTGCGCGTACCATCATTGAAGACAAGTGCTTGCACATGAAAATTGATGGAGAAATGCAAGCGGATACTGCTTTGAATGCTGAGCTTTCAGAAAATAGCTTTCCTTTTAATAAAGTGCCAGGTGATGCTAATGTCTTGATCTTTCCGGATCTTCACTCTGGAAATATAGCGTATAAGTTGATCTCTCAGATGGGTGAGATGGAGGCTATAGGTCCTATTTTAGTGGGGATGAATAAGCCTGTTTTTGTCTTGCAGCATAATTCGACCGTGAGTGCTGTGGTCAATATGGCAACGATTACGGCTATGGAGATTCATGCTCGCAATCATCGCCGTTAGGGCTTGACGAGGACAAGCCCTCTTTTTTCGAAATCTTTTAAGAGCATTTGAAAAGCGCAAGCACGGTGAGAAAGGGTATTTTTCTCAGCAAGTGTCATTTCAGCAAAGGTCTTTGTTTGTCCTTCAGGGATGAAGAGGGCGTCGTACCCGAAGCCTCTTTCGCCACGTGGCTCTGAAGCGATCATGCCCCGAACACGTGCTTCGACATGAAGTGAGATGCCTTCCATCATAAAAGAAAGCACACAGACAAAGGTAGCTTTTCTCTCTTCTTTGAGGGACTTCAAAAG
>DAISZI010000134.1:0-4924 GCA_036824885.1 Oligoflexia bacterium | reverse complement strand
CTGAGATACCCTGCGTATACACCATACTCATGATATCTGCAGGCGACCACGAAGAAAGACGGTCTTCAAATTCCGAAGAAAATTTTGAATCCCGTTGCTCGGGAAAAAAAGACACTTGGTTGAGCGAAACAAAATCCTCCGAAAGATCGTCCAAAACAATGACCTTTTCCAAAGATGCAAGCACTTTTGAAAACCGAGGATCCTCACCCAGCTTTTTTAAAAAACCTGCCCCTTCCACGACCAAAACACGACCCTCAACTTCTTCCAGTAAAGTCACTAAAACAGAAACAGGCAATCGTGGATCTAAAACAACCTCCACCAAGCAAGCTCCGAGCGCCGCCATTCCAAAGACCAAGGCCTCCCAAGAACTAGAAAGACAAAGGACTATCTTCTCTCGATCTCGAAGACAGTACTTCCTCAAACTGCGGGCAATCAGCTCAGACCGATCATACAGCGATCGAAAAGTATAAGACTTGCTCAACCCACCTTCATAGTCTTCCCAGACGATCCAATCAGGAGTCGAAAATACTCTTTCTAAAAAAATCCGAGCAACGGTCTCAGAAAGTACCATTTCTTTTCATCGCTCCTTGAATCTCTCGATCCACTGTTTTTTTCTTCAAATCCTGTCGCTTATCGTATTTTTTCTTGCCTCTTCCCAACCCAAGTTCTACTTTCACCCTCCCTCTTTTCCAGTAAAGCTTGAGAGGCACTAAACTCAGCCCTTTTTTCACAAGAGATCCGTGCAAACGATTTAATTCACTGCGGTGCAAGAGCAATTTTCTTTTTCGTAAAGGCGCATGATTGGATAAGTTGCCGTGAGAATAAGGAGCAATATAAGCATTGACCAACCAAGCATGAAATCCTCCCGAAGAAGCCTCCACCTCAACAAAAGCTTCTTTTAACGTCGGCGTGCTTTCCCTCAGGCTTTTTACCTCCGTACCCCGCAATACCATACCCGCTTCCAAGACTTCGACAATAGTATAATCAAACCGAGCTGCAGGATGCGACGCAATGAGCTTTTCCGAACGTTGATTCATAAAAATCCTATGACAAAAAAAATTTCAAGCCTGCCCTCGCTTGAAACAACGCATTCCACTCAGCCCAATCAAGCACAAAAGCACGCTTACTCCCATCAACCCCAGAACGATCCAATAAACCAAGCCACTGAGATAAAAAGACCCGACGAAGCATCTTCCTCGGCTGAGCAAAACCCTTCCTCAGCAAAAGCTCCCAAAAAACCTGTCCCTCAGCCGTGTCAGAACCCTCAATCCTAGGATGTGATCTTGGTATAAACAGTAAAACCTCCGAATCAACGCAAGGAGCAGGATCAAACGAGCAAGGAGGTACCTTCAACAAAAAATGCACATCCCAACGATTTTGAATCGCAAGAGAAAGACTGCCTCTATTCCGATTGCCTGCTTCTGCTCGCAACCGAAAGGCAACTTCCGCTTGAAACATCAAAACCATCACCCTGATCGTATCTACCTCAGAAACAAGCTTCTTTAAAATCGCAATCGAACTTGAGTAGGGTAAATTAGAAACCACCGCCAATGCAGGCTTCAACCAAAGATGCGTAGGACAATCCAAAAAATCACCCACGTGTATTCCAACTCCCAACTGCTCCCACTTCTTTGCTAAAAGCTCATCCTTTTCACAAAGAAAAAATTGCTGAAAAAAATCCAAAGACTTCAGTCTTTCTCTGATCAAAGAGGTCAAAGCCCCCTTCCCAGGACCAATTTCTAAAAGATAATGGCAGCACCTATTTTGTAGCTCTACCATCAGTGCTCCCACCAAAGTTTCTACCACCTGAGCATCTTTTAAAAAATGCTGCCCTAAATGCTTACGTTTTGAATAAGCCATGATTCGTCAGTTCAAAGGATTGGCAATAGCATTCAATTTCAAAAAATGATCTCTACTCAACACATGCCCTTGCCTCCAGCGAAAAGCTCCCGCTGCAGCAATCATCGCAGCATTATCCGTACAGTACTTTCCTAAAGGAAACAAAGGTCTTCCTGGTAAAACCCGCTTCTGCCACTCTTCTTCTAACCGAAACCGTAACCGACTATTAGAAGCAACCCCCCCCACAACGCCTAGGGATTGACAACCATAACGATCCCTAGCAAGAAAAATCTTTCCTAGCAACGCCTCCACCACAGCCTCCTGAACTGAGGCACAAAGATCCTTCAACACCTGCTGAACTCCCGCAGCTCCTAACTTCTGCACTAAAAGGTAAACAGCCGTTTTCAATCCACTGAACGAAAAATCCAGCACATCTTTCTGCGGCAACGCCTTCGGAAGTGAAAAAGCATGGGGATCCCCTCCCCGCGCTTGCAGATCAATAGCAGCACCTGCCGGATAAGCAAATCCAAGCATTTTTCCAATCTTATCTAAAGCCTCTCCAGCCGCGTCATCCCTCGTTCTCCCCACAAACGAAGTTTGCAAAAAATCCCAAGCCCAACGCTCAGCAGGCTCTTTCACGCAGTATAAATTCGTATGCCCCCCCGAAACAATCGCAAGAAGTAAAGGAAAAGTCACCGAAACAGGCTTTTGCCGACCAAGATCTCGCAAATACAAACTTGCTGCGTGCCCCTCCAGATGGTGCACAGGAATCAACGGCTTCTCCCAAGCATAAGCCAAAGCTTTCGCCGTACTCACCCCCACCAAAAGAGATCCGACCAATCCAGGCCGATTCGTCACAGCAATCGCCTCAAGCTCAGAAGGCGCCACCCGAGCCTCCTCCAATGCACAACTCACCCTCCCCTGAATCGTTTCCAAATGATTCCTAGAAGCAATCTCCGGAACAACCCCCCCATAGGGCCCATGCAAACCCACCTGCGAAAAAGTAGAAAGCCCAAGCACCTCAGGCGCATATGCAGGATCATCACGCACGACAGACACACTGCATTCATCGCAGGAAGTCTCAATACCCAAAATGAGACTCACTTAACCTTCTTTTTCACTTTTTTAGCCTGCAAAGAACCCGGATACTTCTCCAGTAATTCTTGAAAAAACCCACGTGCATCCTCTTTCATCCCCAAAAACTCAAAACAAATCCCTATTTTCCATAAGACTTCAGGCATACGCAGAGATTTCAAGTAAACTTCTGAGAAATGAGAGTATTCCACGATCGCTTTTTTGTACTTTTTCAGGTGATAAAAACTTTCAGCTTTTAAGAATAAAGCCTCTTCAAGAAGTTTCAAAGAAGTCTTGTTTTTTGGCAACTGAAGGTACTGAGCAAAACTCTCCGAGGCCCCCTCATACTCCTTCTTCTCATAATGATCCTTGCCTTTTTTAAAAAGACCCAGCGGCTCAACCTTTGAAGGGATCGAAACCTCTTTGTGCTCTAAAGCATCTAACCTCGTTTTTATCTTTTGCAATTCCTCGCGCACATCAAAAGCAGCTGTCCCCGATAGACTTCTCTCCACTTCCTGAAGACGGCCTTCCATTTGCGTGAGCTCAACTTTGATTTCCTCAGAAGCATATGACTCTGAGTCTGAAACGGACTGAATAGGAGGAGCAGGGTGGAAACCCTCCGCATCCCTACGCAATTGAGAACGTGTCGTGAAGCAGGAACAAAAAAAACAACAAGCAACCATGGCCCCAAGCTGAGTTCTTTGCCAGAGCATCAAAACCCTCCTTCTTCATTTACGGATTCAAAAGGGCAGGCTCCTTCACAGAACCAGGTGCATGCTCCGCTTCCGTACCTACCTCCCCACCACGAACCCCACCTGCTCGGATCGCCTCGTACTCCGCATTCTCAGCATAGCGCTTTGCCTTTTGTGCATACCGAATGGCTAAATCAAAATTTTTAAACTTGTACTCTTGCTTGGCACGATTCAACCATTCTTGGGCTTGACGAAAAAGATCCACCGACAAAACATCAGCCTGAACTTCCTGAGCCGCACGAACTGCAGCCACCGTATCAGACATGAGTTGGGTGGGACGAACTGCCGTCAAAGCACAGCTCAGCTGAAAGAAGAACGTTGCCAAAAACGTCCACTTCAGAACTCCCACCTCATCTTTGACAACGATCATTCATGCGAAGTGATCGCAAAATTAGCACGACGATTCTTCGCATAAGCTTCTTCTGTTGTCGATTCATCGACAAGACGCTCCTTACCAAAGCTAATCACGGTCAACCGACTGTCTGATACACCCAAATCTTTCAAGTAATTTCTGACGGCTTTTGCACGTCGCTCACCCAACGCAATATTGTACTGCACTCCACCTCGCTGATCACAGTGCCCTTCTACTTGCACGTGCAACCTTTCGTGCTTCTTAAGGATATCAGCATTTGTCTTCAAAACAGTTTTGCTGTCCTCATCTAATTTCGAAGAATCATAAGCAAAGTTCACCGTACGGATACCCATAGCCTTGCCTGAATCCGAATCCCCCAGCGTATTCTCATCAGCTGCAGGAGCTGCAGACAACGGCGGCATTTCAGAAACCAAAGACACCTCCTGCTTTACAGGCTTACTCGTACAACTGACTTCCAGAACCAAGAGCACAGCAACCCATGACGCAACCAGAAAACGATTTATCCTATTTTTATTCATGCAACCTCCTCAGGAACTCAAAAAAAATAACACAGTTTGAACTGTATACACCGAATGCCTGACAGGAGAAAGCAATTTCTATCCCCAAAAAACTACTGCACGGAACTTGCCTCCACTCTTCTCACCTGATCCCCTACCATCACAGCTTGAACACCGACCTGAGGTCCCCGTAGCATTTTTTTTAAATGCGCCACAGAAGCATGAGGCTCCACATGAATCACTTCCAGCAACGCAATGGGAATCAGCAAATCCCGATAAAATCGCTGCTCCTGAAGATCGTACGTAGGTAACCGGCGAGAAATCTCAAGAAAATCCCCACTCTTCAACCCCTGAGCCTGACCCATAGAGACATAATACTCTTTTTCAGG
>DAISZI010000376.1:0-1231 GCA_036824885.1 Oligoflexia bacterium | reverse complement strand
ATGATTTTTTCACATATAGTTCGCATTATTAAAGTTTCTCGTTTGGACTTTTCTTCTTCGGTTTTTGCTCTGAAAGTTTCGGCTTCTTTTTCAAAAGCAGCAGCTAATTGAGAATCAAAATCTGAGAGAGTTTTTTCTTTCTGCAGATTTTTGTTCATTTTTTTAATATTTTTTGGAATGTATCTGTTTTGTGGAGTCGAATTTGGTTGATTTGTTAATTCTGCTAGTTTGGTTTCGGCTGAAACTTTGAGCAAGTCTCTTGCTTCTAAAATTAGAGCATACCTTTCAAGGATTTTCTCATCTGTTTCTCTTCTTGCTATATCTACTTGTTTGTGAAGTTCCTCTATTCTTTTTTCTTGCTCAGTCTTGTGTTCTTGGTGGTCCTCGTGCGTTTTAGCTTGGCACGGGATGATAAGTATAAAAAGTAAAATCCAGGATCTAGTGATTTTGATGTATTGAGATTTCATGAGAATGCCTTTCCTGAAAATCATGGCTAAAGGGTAGTTGATTGACGAATTCTTGAGAAAGGTGGATAAAAGCATAGGAAGCTATTTGATCATTTTAGAGATTTTTTGCTTATTGGGAATGACTAAGATGCCCCAACGGCGTTCTCTTACCAGGGGAGGCTCTTGTTTAGGCATTAAAAAAGTCACCTGTAAAACTCGAGTTTCAAGTTGAAATTATTGATTTTTTTTAAAACTCAGCATTTTATTTAATCCTTTTAAAATCAAATAGTTACAAAAAAACTTGAAACTCGAGTAAAAGCAATAAACGACTCCCCCTCAAAAACTCCCTAACTCTTTCCGGGCCATACTTATCCTTTTGTGTAGAAAAAAGCAAATTATTTGTCACATCATGATTTTTTGAAGTCAGCCTAAATCCAAGGTGCAAAGATTTTTGAAGAGTGAGGATTTTTTCAACCCATTCTAGTCTTCTGAGCCGAGTGCATGATGTTTCTTGAATGCTTTTTTTTAAAATTCTGAGTTTTTCCATCGTCTCAAAAGGGATAAGCTTCTTAGACTTAAAAAGGTAAGAAATTTTTCAAGGTCTACGAAGGGGTGGATGACGGGTGCTTCACGTTGGTAGTGTTTTTTGATGAGGGAGGCGGTGTAATGGCTGTTTGCTAGGAGGTGGTCAATTTTTTCAACTTTTGAAGTTGATTGATCCCAGCTTGCGCATGATACGAGCTCCTCAACGAGTGATCCAAGAGGCTCTTTTTTTGGAAGTAATT
>DAISZI010000133.1:1424-4940 GCA_036824885.1 Oligoflexia bacterium | reverse complement strand
AAGGAGTCTGCCTGAGGCAACCCCTTCAGGAAATCAACTTCAGCTTTTTAGAGCAAAAACCCATGTACCAATTGCCTTATTTACCGACCTTTTCCGATCTCCAGGACTATGCTCGTAATAAAATAAACGAAGGGAAAATGCCACCCTTCACCGAAGGTGAATACAAAACGTGGATTCACAACAACTTCATAGCAAGTGATGAAGAAAATTGGTACAAGCACAATATTACCCTTGAACCCCTAAGAGAAGATTTCATTCGAACCATTACCGTCGATAAAGACCCTCTTCAGCCTCAATTAGGAAAAACCCATATCTTCGAATTGCTCCCCAATGGGGCTCCAAACATTGACGAAAAAGCTTATCGTAGAGCCCATAAACAATGGGTACTCGATAAAGACTTTTTAAAAGAAATCCTCATGCATGGCAATCAAAACGCCTGGGCTATTCAAAAGGACTTCGTGAAGTCTGAAGATAAAACCTACACCCAGGCTCAAAACTACGCAAACTCACGAGGACCACTCGTCGATGAAACCAACAAACTTTTGACCGGAGATGACCCAAGCCTAAGAAAGATCCAGAAAGCACCCAAACCCAATGAGCCACCTCCATCTTATACAGGTAGAGAAAAAGTGATTACCCCCATCCTTTTACCCACAACCAACACGACAGAAAGTGTGACTTACAATCCTGAAATCTTTACCATCGACTCTTTGATCAAAAATGACTCAAACTAAAGAACTTTTCTTATAAGGCGAAGGAGGAAAGAGACTCCTAAAACGCTTCAGAGGATCCTTCACAACAGAACCCTGAAGAGCATCCCCTTCTTTACGAGGCTTACGACGACGATCCAAGGGAGGATGATCCACCAGCTCCAAAACTGCCATCTCCGCAGCATCTCCCCAACGACGCTCCGATAACTTCAAAACGCGCGTATAACCCCCGCAACGCGATTGGTAACGCTCTGCTAGTACCGAAAAGAGCTTGTGAACCACACGATCATCTCGTGTACGCGCAAAAGCAAGTCTGCGAGAAGCAAGAGAACCAGACTTTCCCAAAGTGATCAAACGATCCACCACCCGACGAATCTCCTTCGCCTTCTGAACTGTGGTAACCACCTGCTCCTTCTGAATCACCGCATTGGCCATATTTCGGAAAAGAGCCATCCGGTGAGAGGTATTACGCCCTAGTTTTCGACCATCAATACGATGTCTCATTCTATCTCCTTATCATCAGACACAGCATCCTCAGACTTTTGCTCAGAAGATCCTTGCTCACTCGACTTCACAGGAGGAACCATCGGCTCAAAACCTTCCAATTTCATACCTAAACTCAATCCCATTTCATGCAGAATATCTTTGATCTCATTCAAAGACTTTCTTCCAAAATTCTTCGTCTTTAACATTTCCGATTCGGTCTTTTGAACAAGCTCGTAGATGTAACTGATCGTCGCATTCTGCAAGCAATTAGCCGATCGCACCGAAAGCTCCAATTCTTCTACAGAACGGTACAAATTAGGATTGAACTGCGAACTTCCAAGCTCCTTCGCATTAGCAATAGGTTCAGGCTCTTCTTCAAAATTCAAAAAAACCGAAAGCTGATCTTTCAAAATCTTAGACCCAAGCGACACAGCGTCTTCAGGCTCCACCGATCCATCCGTCCAAAGCTCAAACGTCAATTTATCAAAGTCCGTTCTCTGACCGACACGGCTTTGAGTTACCGTATAATTCACACGACGAATAGGAGAAAAAAAACTATCCACAGGAATCCATCCCAACGGCATGCCATCAAATTTATTCAATTCAGCCGGACGGTACCCTCTGCCCCAGGAAATCTGAACTTCTACAGAAAAATTCGCATCCTTACCTAAAGTGGCAATATGCTGATCAGGATTCAAAACTTCTACCTGATGCGTACCACGGATATCAGAAGCCAGAACCTCCCCCGATCCTTCTTTATGGATTTGTACCACCGCCTGCTCCACTCCATGCAAACGAAACCGAACTTCTTTTAAATTCAAAATCACTTCAGCTACATCTTCTTTGACATTAGGAATCGAAGTAAACTCATGCACAACCCCGTCAATCTTGACTGCCGTCACCGCAGCTCCGTGCAATGAAGACAACAAAACCCTTCTCAAAGAATTCCCCAGCGTTAGGCCAAAACCACGCTCCAAAGGCTTAGCCACAAACTTCCCATAAGAAGCACTCAAAGTCTCACGATCTACATCCAGTGCTTTCGGTTTAATGAGATCACGCCAATTTTTTTCTAACATTATACCTCTCCACGATCCTAGCCCAGGAAACTTGAAAAATTCCTGCTGCAGTTACTTCGAATAAAGCTCGACAATCAAACGCTCCTGCATCGGAGCGGTGACATCATCACGAGACGGCAAATCCCTCACTCTGGATTTCATCGACGCCGCATCCAACTCCAACCACTGTGGAATCTCCCGGCGCTTCACCGATTCTAAAGCTCCCGCAATACGTGCTATAGACTGACTCTTTTTTCGAACCTCAAGAACATCCCCCGAGTGAACAAGGTACGAAGGGATATCTACCTTGCGACCGTTCACCGAGAAATGACCATGCCGTACCATAATACGTGCTTCTGTACGAGAATTCGCAAACCCCGATCGATACACCACATTGTCCAAACGCCGCTCAAGCATCGAAAGCAAATTCGAACCGGTAATCCCCTTCATCCGATCTGCCTTTTCAAACAACGCCCGAAACTGCGCTTCCAAAAGACCATACATCCGTTTCACCTTTTGCTTCTCACGAAGTTGAAGACCATATTCCGAGAACTTCATCCTCCCCTGTCCATGCTGACCAGGAGGATAACCCCGTCGATCAAAGGAACACTTATCGGTATGACAGCGGTCCCCTTTTAAAAAAAGCTTCTGATTCTCACGACGGCACAACCTACAAACGGATCCAATACAACGTGCCATATTACACTCTCCTACGCTTCGGCGGACGACAACCATTGTGTGGAATAGGCGTCACATCCTCAATAAAACTCACTCGCAACCCCACAGAAGCAAGCGCTCGAAGTGCAGACTCTCTCCCCGCACCTGGTCCACTCACAAAAACCTGCACATGTCGCATTCCGTGATCCACCGCCTTACGTGCAGCGTCCTCCGCAGCCACCTGAGCTGCAAAAGGCGTATTCTTTCTCGAACCACGAAATCCTTTTCCACCCGCACTAGCCCAGCATAAGGCATTGCCCATAGCATCTGTAATGGTTACAATGGTATTGTTAAAAGTAGAAAGAATGTAAACATTCCCAGAGGATACGTTTCTCTTTCCTTTTTTTACACGCTTCACTGCAGGCTCAGCCTGAGAAGCCGCCTTCTTCACTTCAGAACTCACTTGCTGAGTGTCTTCTGATTTTTCATCCGACATACAACCTACTTCCTCTTGCAACACTCACTTTACTTCATCGCCTTCACAGATTTCTTCCCAGCAATAGCAATGGCTGGCCCCTTACGCGTACGCGCATTAGAATGAGTGCGCT
>DAISZI010000133.1:0-1414 GCA_036824885.1 Oligoflexia bacterium | reverse complement strand
GACCCCTCACCGGCAACCCCTTCCGATGCCGTATACCCCGATAACAATTCAAATCTACCAAACGCTTGATACTTAAACTGACTTCACGGCGCAAGTCCCCCTCGACCTGATGATTCCGATCGATGATCTCGCGGATCTTTGCGACTTCCACCTCGTTTAAAAGATCTGATTTCTTATCACGATCAATGCGCGCCTCGTCTAAAATCTTTCTCGACATAGAACGACCTATTCCAAAAATATACGTAAGCGCTACTTCCATGCGCTTGTCTCGTGGGAGATCTACTCCCGCAATTCGAGCCACCTCTACCTCTCTTTCTTCAATGCCTGATTTCTACTAACCTTGTCTTTGTTTATGCCTAGGATTGGCAGCACAAATCACACGAACCACACCTACGCGACGAATCACCTTGCACTTATCACAAATCTTTTTTACCGACGCTCGCACCTTCATACCAACTCCCTCGTTTTTTGGGCCCTTACACCACTTAAGCACTTTCCGGCAACGTCAAAATCTCCGGACCAGACGAAGTAATCGCCACCGTGTGTTCAAAATGAGCAGAAAGCGCACGATCTACGGTTACCGCAGTCCAACCATCACTCAAAATTCTCAATTCATGACCACCGGCATTCACCATAGGCTCAATAGCAAGAACCATCCCGACTTTCAAAAGAAGACCCTGACCTTTGAACCCATAATTAGGGACAGAGGGCTCCTCATGAAGTGCTTTACCTATACCGTGGCCAACGAATTCCCTTACCACACTATAACCATTTTTTTCAACATAATTTTGCACTGCATGACCAATATCATGCAAACGATTGCCTGCCTTACACTCAGCAATGCCCAAAGCTAAACTTTCCTCAGTCACACACATTAAATGAGAAGCTGCTTCTGATACTCGACCTACAGCCACCGTCCGAGCGGAATCCCCATACCAACCTTGGTGCACGACCCCAAAATCAAGCCCGACAATATCTCCCTCTTTCAAAATACGAGTCTTAGACGGAATCCCATGGACCACTTCTTCATTCACAGAAATACAGACCGATCCAGGAAAACCTCGGTACCCCTTAAATGCAGGAATCACCTTCAACTGCTTGCAACGAGACTCTGCAAACGTATCCAACTCCATCGTCGCCATCCCAGGAACTACCATTTGCACCATCTCATCCAAAATACGGGCAACACAAGCACCTGCTTGACGCATTTGATTGATTTCAGTCGGGGACTTCAAATAAATCATCCAAAACCACCTTTCTAAAAAAGCACTTGCTCAATGACTTGCCCCACTTCTTCAGGAGGCAACGTAGCATCAATGGACGTTAAAATATTTCGATCCTGGTAGTATTCCACCAGAGGTTCCGTTTGTTTACGGTACACTGCTAACCGCTCCTGAATCACCCAAAGCTCATC
>DAISZI010000375.1:0-1239 GCA_036824885.1 Oligoflexia bacterium | reverse complement strand
CTTGGTCAGATTCGAGATTGACATTATAGACCTTACCGAAATAAGTCTTGCCCACGATGGATTCAATAGGGTCTAAACTCCCATCAGATTTCACAAGTAAATCACCGACTTTAAAAGTCGAAGCTTCTCTCATTCTCCCACCATGATCGAGAATCGGATGCTCAGTTGTAACAACAAGAGTTCCACCACTGTTCATTTTAAACACCAGTAGCTCCTGCTGTGCATCCCGAAGATCAAAAATCCAGTTTTTTATTTGACTGAGTCGAGTCGACAGATTTTCTAAAGTTGAGTTATTACTTAGAGTGACTAGGTCTCTCTTTTGAGTTTTAATACTCGCAGCCTCTTCTACTTTTGTCCAACCATCACTAAAGAGCAATTCCTGCCCAGGAGCGTAACATCCAGTAACACACACACCAATCGCACGATAGCCTTTTTCAATGTGGCAACCTGTGTTCCTATCTGTCGGAGCCTTCCAATCATTCGGATAGATGAATCCTCCATCACGATCGGGTACGCCAAAAGTGACGTACACCCTCCTTTCAAATTGAGTACCGTTCATTCTATATTCGCTCCCTTCGCTAAAAATAGTCTCGTAAACATCAGGCTTGCACTTTTCGAACCAAGCATTGCGTTCCCTTGCAACATTATCCTCCCCAATATTGTCAGCAAGACACCGAGTTGGATTGATTACTATTGCTCGACCTTGCTCAGCTAATCCGAGAAACACAAAACAAGCTACTACCAAAAGTGACTTACTCATGAAACAAAAATCCCTCCTCAGAGGTGAAATAAAATTACATTCTATTTTCATATATACTCCTCAGTTGATTATAAGATTACACATTATCAAAATCACACATGATTTCTGATACGCGTGCTAGAACTAAGTAGCAAGCCAGTTTCTTGTTGTCAAATGCTAAATTTTCTCATTTGTAAATAGGTAAACATTCACTAAAACCGTAAAGCTACGAGTTAAACTAATTCGCATGCTCTTGAATTTATCTAAAATAACAGATACCTGCATGAGCGTTAGCTCCTTAAAGATAGTAATTATTGATTGCCGTCCTCCTTTCAAAGCGACCTACTTAAAAAAATTTCCCCTTGTCATTGTTTTCTTGATCTGGATATACTTCTTGATTTCTGAATCTAAAATCCAGCGTTGATAGAGTCTTGAGAGTGACGAGTTTTAACTTGATGCATTATAGAATCGAGACTAAAAATAAATTGAAAAAACTTTCT
>DAISZI010000374.1:0-1240 GCA_036824885.1 Oligoflexia bacterium | reverse complement strand
CCACCGATGAGATTAAACCTGAGTTCAAATTGCTTTCGGTATTTTGTATTCAGTGTTTTAAGGCTACCAAAAAATTGGAATCGCAAAAAAGTAATTTAATCAGTTGACTTATGTAGCACAAACCAAAAAACTTTTATGGATTTTACTGCTTCAGTAACCGAAGTTTTGAAAGCGCAGACTGAGCATGACCAAAAGGTGTTCAGGTCCACATCTCTGATGGGGTTGTCACTGAGATCTAGGCAGGTCAGGTTTTTTTAGTGTCCAAAGGCATCGCACTCCCGCAGACCTGATTTGATTAGAGCTGAGCACTAAGGAGGCAAGACTGGGAAGGCGAGAAAGGTGCTGAGCTCCCGTAGATCCGATGAAATTTCGACTAAGATCCAAGCAGATAAGTCCTTGAAGCCTTGAAAGGTGCTCAGCTCCTGCATCTTCGATGGAATTTCCGCTGAGAGTTAAGCACGTGAGACTCGCCATGCGTGAAAGGTGTTGGATCCCCGTATCTCCGATGCAATTCCGGCTGAGATCCAAGCAGGTGAGAGCTGATAGGTGTGAAAGGTGCTGAATTCCTGCATCTTTGATTTGAGAAGATCTTAAAATCAAGGTGGTAAGACCTAGCATGTAGGAAAGGTGCTGAGTTCCCGGGTCTCCGATGGAATTTTCGCTGAGATTCAAGCTGGTGAGGCTTGAAGCATGTGAATGGTGGAGAGCTTCTGCACCTTCGATTTGATTTTTAGCAAGATTCAAGTGGGGGAATTCTTGGTGCGTTGGAAATTTGGTACGCTCCCGCGTTTCCGATTTTATTGTCGCTGAGATCCAAGGTGATCAGATTGATCATATACGAAATGCTCATAGTCCCATCAAGTTCGATTTGATTTTTAGCAAGATTTAAGTCGGTAATTCTTGGTGCGTTGGAAATTTGGTACGCTCCCGCGTCTTGTAGGTAGACAGGCGCCTTACGACGCCTGCCCCCATTAGAACCGTGCTTGCCCTATTAAGACACACGGCTCCCTCACTGATAATAACTAGGATGACCTGCTTCTCTCAAGTAAAGGACAGATTACGAATTCGTGGTCTCGGGAACCCCGCTATATCGAGGACTTCCTGAAGCTGCCTCCAATTCTCACTTCGCGAACGAACTGAGAGACCCTCTTGTAATTATTATTAATAGCGAAGCAGTTGAGATACCCCCGAACCCAAGATATTACTCGAAGGATCAGGTCTTTCTCGTGTCGGCATTTGC
>DAISZI010000132.1:0-5102 GCA_036824885.1 Oligoflexia bacterium | reverse complement strand
TTCATCTTGATGAGATCTCGGATCAAAGGGTGGGTCAACAAATTATCGCCCAGACAAATTTTTGGGGTAGAGAATCCCTTCTGATGCAGGCTGTAGGTCAATAAAGCCGGATCACAAATGATGTCTCTGTGGTTTGAAATGAAGAGATACCTTCGGGAAGGATCTAAATTTTCAAATCCAGACAAAGACATGCCTTGTGAACTTTGCTTGAGCACTTGCCGTATGACAGGTGCAATCACCATGGATTGAAAATCTTCGGTGTTCTTGATGTGCTCAGCAGATTCAAGAAAAGCGGCAAAAGATTGATCCGGCAGGTAAAGACGAACCGCCTTTTCTAAGCCGGGATCGTTCAGCAAGCGAACCATCGCCGCAGCGAACTCCTCAGAGTTGTAAGCATCACAATTTTCTAGCTGCAAGGTAGCCCCTTAGTGTGCTGGAACAGGAATAGATAGATCGGAGATACGCAAACTGATTCGATCTCGTTTTTCTTGTGCACCTCGGTAGAAGGTCATCGCTAGGCACAGGGTCACTCCAGCCACCCCTAAAGTAAAACAGATATTGAGCACTTTCATTCCCCCATGTTAACGATAGGCCCTATCTTTTGGCAAATAAAAAGCAGCCGAGATCTCATTGGATGACCTATTAAATAAGTTCATTGTCTTTTGAGATTGTGTTAGAGTCACGCTCTTCGTTGGAGAAGGGCGAATTTGAATGAAAAGGAGAAAGAAATGAGAAAATTACTTTTATTGAGTTTGATGGTTTTGGGGATGTATGGTTCGAAGTTTTCTTATGCACATCCCTCTGGGAATCATAGAAGTCATGGAAAAAAGCACGATGCTTCACCTGCAGCTGCTCAGGGGGCTGAAAATGCTCATGGCCTCCCTCAAGGTGGCGCAAATCCTCAAGGTGGTGGAAGTTCTCAAGGTGGAGCAAATCCTCAAGGTGGCACAAATCCTCAAGGTGGCGCAAATTCTCAAGGTGGCGCAAATTCTCAAGGTGGTGGAAGTTCTCAAGGTGGCAACTAGGAGATGAGACGAAAAAAGTGAGCAGCTTGTCTGAATGAGTTTGCATTTGAGCTGGGATTGCGGTATCTGAACGGGTTGGATCATGACGGTTAGATTATCTCATTTTGAAATGGGTACTTGGTTCTTGGAAGGATCAAAGTGACTGACGTCATAGTTAACTAAAGGAGAATTGCATGAAAAAATTTGTTGTTTTGTCGTTTGTTCTGGGTTTGGGTTCCTTGAGTCTTCATGCTGCGGAGAACGATGCTGCTGAAGCCGAAGGTAACGCGCAAAATTTACGTTTTGCTCAAGAGAATAAAGATATTCGTAAGGATGCGAGCGCAGAATCGTCTGCTTCCAATAAGGGTGCTTCTGCTGATAATGCTGCTGGCGCTCGGTAGTTTTACTATGGCCATCTGAGGTTCGGGTGGCCTTTTTTTATTCCTAGCGATCTGTCATCGTTTTGTGTTAGAAATTGCGCACCACAGAAGGAGTCATAGGTGTTGCGCGGATCTATTTTAGGATTTTCGGTATTTTGTGCTTTTTTCTTGGGTGTTCTTTTGCCTGTTCAGGCTGAGGAGTGGAAAAATCCTTCTCAATCTCCACCTTTCTTGGTGTCTTTTTTAGCCGGTCTTGGTTTTGTGGGTTCTAACGCCGGTTCCTCTTTTTTATTAAACGGAAGTTACCAATTTCTACCTGAGGGATTTATTCCAGGTATTGCTGATGCGCTTGCCCTTGAAGGGGGTCTGGGCGTGTATGCACCTACGACTACGCGTTTGCTTTACGGTCTTCAGTTGCGTTGGGATTTTGAAAAAAATGCTGATTGGACTTTTTACGCTGTGGGAGGATTGGGGGGGGCACGTCCTTTTTCTTTGGCTCTTGCACCTCAATTTGGAGTGGGGGGTTTTTGGAAGGGTTGGAGAACGGCTCAGGTACGTTTTGAAGTCAGTAGTCGTATGCTAGGTGTTGGGGTGAGTTTACCCTTTTAAAGGTTTCTGCGTGGAGGTTCAAAGCTGATGGCCAGCGCTTCAGCTGAAAAGCAAGTAGCGTTTCAATTTAAGACAATTCTTTGTTTTGGACTGAGTGTTTTTACTTTTTTAGCTTTGATCAGTTATCACGCAACGGATGCTTCTTTTTTTTCTACGCACTCCTCAGAGGTTTTACCGAAGAATTTTTGTGGCCGAGTGGGGGCAGAGTTTTCTTCCTTGTTTTTGAATTACTTTGGGGTAGGTGCTTTTTTAGTTCCTGCCGCTTTCTTTGTCTTAACCTACCATTTTTATCGTCGATCGAGTGGGACTCGGGTACTTGGGGCCATTAGTGGGATGGTCATTTGTGTGGTAAGTTTTACCACTTTTTTAGCTTTAAAATGGCGATTTTGGAATTATGGGGGATCTCAGCTCTTAATAGGAGGAGTCTTTGGAGCTTGGGTTTCTGATGGGCTGATAGCACGCTTCAATCCCTTGGGTTCTTTTTTAGTGGCTTGTATTTTATTTGCACTTTCGCTTGCTTGGTCGACCCCTTGGGATGTTGTTTCTTTAGCAAGTCGTAGCTTTCGCTTGGGATTGAAGATTGCATATTACAGTTTGAAATTTTTTTTTTCTTGGGCAGTGCTTGGTTTATCTTGTCTGTGGATCTGGAGAAAACGAAAAAGATTTCAGCGAACGGGGAAGGTGTCGCCTCAGCAGGTGCGTTGCGTGGAGCCTGTGCTAGCTTTAGAACAAGAAGAAGTCATCGAGGAATCAGTTACTTTTAAAATTCTTCCTCGGGATCCCGTGTCTCACTCTCAGGTGGTGACGCCTCAGAAAAAGCAGGGGCAATGGCATCTTCCTAGTGTAGATTTTTTGAAAGATGCTCCCGTATTAGAATCCTCTTGGGATCGTGATCGTCTTTTAGTGAATTCGCAGATTCTCAAGCAAAAATTTTTGGATTTTGGCATTCAGGGAGAAGTCACTGCTGCTAGGCCAGGTCCTGTCATTACTTTGTATGAGTTTAAGCCCGGTCCTGGTGTTAAAGTTTCTCGGATTGCGGCTTTAGTCGATGATCTTTCTATGGCACTTGCCGCACAAAGTGTGCGTATTTTGGCTCCCTTGCCGGGGAAATCGGTGGTGGGCATTGAGATTCCAAGTGAGGTACGTGAGACCGTTTACCTGAAGGAGTTTTTACAGCATCCTGATTTTTATGGATCCAAACACGCTATTCCCATGGTCATGGGTAAGGAAATTGGAGGCCAGACGTATCTTTCTGATTTAGCGCGTATGCCGCATTTACTTTGTGCGGGGCAAACAGGATCTGGTAAATCTGTTTTTATGAACGGTTTGATTTGTTCATTATTGTACCGATTTACTCCTGATGAGCTGAGAATGATTTTGGTAGATCCCAAATTTATTGAATTTCGATCGTATCAAGATATTCCTCATCTTTTATTGCCTGTGGTTGATGATGCGAAGCAAGCAAGTATTGCTTTAAAATGGGCAGTGCGAGAGATGGAAAGACGCTACCGTATTTTAGCAAAAGTAGGCGTTAGAAATTTAATGAGCTTTAACCAAAAAGTAGATGAGCTAGGTTGTAGTGCGATGCATGATCTTTTGCACACACAAGATGCCGTGACCACTTCCACCCAAGGTTCAGATTGGATTGAAGCTTTTGAGCCTGATGAAAAGGGTGTGGCGCGTGTCGATAAATTACCTTTTATTGTGGTCATTATTGATGAGTTGGCGGATTTGATGATGATTGCTAAAAAAGAGGTGGAGGTTTCTATTGCAAGAATTGCTCAAAAAGCAAGGGCTGCTGGAATCCATTTGATCATTGCGACTCAAAGACCCTCTACGGATGTCATTACAGGATTAATTAAAGCTAATTTGCCTACACGTGTTTCGTTTCAATTGGCAAGTTTTGTAGATTCTAAGACGATTTTGGATCGTGCTGGAGCTGAGCGTCTTTTAGGGCAAGGAGATATGCTTCTGATACCCCCGGGATCTTCTCAGCTTTTACGATTGCATGGAGCTTTTTTAGAGGATGCTGAGATCAATCGGGTCACTGATTTTTGGAGATTGGAAGGTAAGCCTGTGTACCGCAATGAGATTTTAATTGAGGATGAGGACACCTTGCCTTTAGAAGATATGGAAGATGTTTTATGGGAGGAGGCGCTTGAGATCGTGAAGCAGTCTGGGCATGCTTCTGCAAGCTTTTTGCAAAGGCAGTTAAAGATCGGTTATAATCGGGCCGCGCGGATGATTGAGACGATGGAGGCGCGTGGTTTAGTGGGGCCACAAGATGGAGCTAGGCCGCGGGAAGTTCTTATGAGATAAGTTCTTGAGGGAGGGGGGGGATTGTGTGGGAGCTTGGATAGGGTTAGTTTTAGGCATCGGAAGTGCTTTCGCGGAGGTGCAAGAAGCCTCCCGGCCTGCTGTGAGGAAGCCTTCTTCGGAGAAGAATCAGGAGGATGCTGAAGGAACTCGGGCCCCGAGTCTTTTTAAAACGGAGCCTGTTTTCAAAAGTCGGTATCAGTTGCATGGACAAACACTTGAGGTGGATACCGATTGATCGTCCTTTCCCGCTTCCTGCTGAAGTGCGAGAGGCGGTGCGCAGGTTGAAGGGGGCCGGGTATATCGTTTACTTAGTGGGGGGTAGTGTTCGAGATTTTCTCTTAGGCTATCCTACCCAGGATTATGATTTAGTCACGAGTGCCAAACCCGAAGTCCTCTGTGCTCTTTTTCCTGAAGCCTCTACGGTAGGGAAGGCTTTTGGGGTAGTGCGAGTTCCTGCAAATCAGCTCGCTGTTAATAGTACCTTGTCTAGTGTAGAAATTGCAACTTTTAGGAAGGATTTAGATTACGTAGATGGAAGGCATCCCCGAGCAGTCGTTTTTTCTGATCCCCAAGAGGATGCTTTGCGGCGTGATTTTACCATCAATGCCCTTTTTTATGATCCTGATAGCCAGTTAATTGGGGATTTTGTAGGGGGTCTTAAAGATCTTGAATTAAGAAAAGTGCGTTGTATTGGAAATCCTCAGTTGCGCTTTCAAGAAGACGCTCTTCGCTTGTTAAGGGCTGTGCGGTTTCAGAGTAAGTTAGGGTTTCAATTGGCATCGGAAACGGC
>DAISZI010000373.1:0-1269 GCA_036824885.1 Oligoflexia bacterium | reverse complement strand
AGATCCAGCAGGGATCCAATGCCAAGCATATCCTAGCGCCCATGGATACCGATTACGAGGAACTAAAAACTGGATTACCAATGGAAAAGAAGCCGATTATTGCCTAGTTTTTGCAACTTCAGATCCTAAATTGGGACCTCGAGGAATAGGAGCTTTTCTGGTGGATACACGAACGCAAGGATTTCAGGTAGCAAAAATAGAGCATAAATTAGGCATTTGCGCTTCTTCGACTGCTCAACTCTTTTTTGATGATGTATTCGTACCTCAAGAAAATGTACTAGGCCCATTAGGAGACGGATTAAAAATAGCGTTAGCCACGTTAGACGGAGGACGCATTGGCATTGCCGCTCAAGCCTTAGGCATTGCACGCGCTGCTTTACAAGCCTCCAAAAAGTTTGCTTTAGAACGAGAACAATTTGGAGCCCCCATCGCTAAATTACAGGCCATTCAGTGGATGATTGCAGATATGAGCACCAAGCTTCAAGCAGCACGGCTTCTCACTTGGCACGCAGCTAAAACTCGTGATGCAGGCAGAAAATACACCAAAGAAGCTTCCATGGCAAAGCTTGCAGCCTCAGAAGCAGCCATGTGGATTACCACCAAAGCCATTCAGGTCCACGGAGGCTATGGCTATACCAAAGAATACCCTGTAGAACGTCATTTTCGAGATGCAAAAATCACCGAAATTTACGAAGGAACTTCTGAAATCCAAAGACTCGTGATCGCTTCGTTAGAACTGAAGCCTTAGGCATTGCATTTTTTGATACGACGCATTAACGACAAATATAACCCGCACTCAATGAAGTGTATCATCTGCTTGACGAAGCATGAGCTTAAATAAATAGCTAATCGTGAGTCTAATGACAAAAAATCACCTCTGAATAAAAAATGGCAACCCACATTTGCCAACAAATCCTCACACAGGAACCTTCAAAAGGTCGTAACTTTGCCGTAAAAATACAGATTCTTTAGCCAGAAATCCTACAAAAAAGCTAAGATTCACACTAGAGTCTGAAAAAATAGTACCACTTCACGAAGTAAAATGAGGCCGAAGCACTTTGGATAAATCTAAATTAGATATCGTAAAGATCTTTTTTTACATTGGCTCGCTTTTGCAGAGAAGTATTACCTTTGACCTCATCCTAAGATGCCTCTCGCTATCAAGTGAACCAAGTTGTTTTGGAGACTTCTTTAAACCTTCGCCGATTCACAAGGGAAGTGCATTGAGATTAATCAAAACCATAGAGTCAAAAAAGACATCTCAGGGCC
>DAISZI010000372.1:0-1278 GCA_036824885.1 Oligoflexia bacterium | reverse complement strand
AGGATGCCTTGCATTTTCTAAATTTAAAGCTAAAGAGTCATCAATCGTAGGAAAGTGCCATCCTGGAAGATGTGCTAGTTGGGCAAGACTCAGTAAAGCATCGAGCACTCCAAAAAGATGAGCTGCTTGCATGATTTTCGGAATCTGACACTCGATAGCATCTACTAAGTCACTAAAAAGTTCCTCTTCTAGGGTCTTTTGTTTATGGGAGGCAGTCAAGATTGTTTCTTCAAATTGCTTTAATTCTTCCGTAAAAAACCGTTCTGCACCGACCATCGTTTGTTTTCGTTGGTAGTGAGCTGGGATACTTTTCAGATGGGTCTGTGTGATTTCGATATAATAACCAAAAACGCGGTTATACCGAACTTTCAGTGAAGCAATTCCCGTTTCCTTGCGTTCGCGATTTTCTAAATTTTTTAAAAAAATCTGAGCTTCTTGTGTGCAGTCAATCAGACGATCTAAAGAAGGATGGAATCCCTTCCGAAAAATCCCCCCTTCTTTTGTTGTTACAGGAGCGGGCTCTTGCTGCTGTGTTAAGATCTGATCAGTCAGTGCTTGCAAATCCTGGTCTAAATGCTTGGCCTCTTCGTAGTACTCTCGAAGTAGGGGGGTATTTTTTTTTTGAAGCAGTTTTTTTAATGGTTTTAAATGAATCAATGATTTACCTAAAGCGAGTGTGTCTTGAGGACGGGCTTGTCCTGTGGTAATACGAGCACAGATGCGTTTGAGGTCGTAAATCGATCTTAAAAAATCCACCTCTTCGTCTTGTAGTTCTAAAATGGCTTGCTGACGATCTTGGATAGCGCAAGAATCGATCAAAGGTGCATCCAGCCAAGCTTGTAATTGGCGTGCTCCCAAAGCACAGTGTGTTTTGTTGATGAAGTCAAACAGTGTCGCAAGCTCTAAATTCTCTTGGGTGTGCGGACCTAAGATCATTGATTGCTGGGAGTGAAGTGGATCTGGAAGTTGAAGATGTCCTAAACGCTCTTGTTGTTGAGTTCGAAGCAGGTAGCAGATTAAGATGCCTAAGGCTAAAACGGATGCTTGCGAAGGAAAAAAAGGATCCAAGGCTTCGATAGCATATTGTTTTTTTAAAATTTCTTGGGCTTGTTGTTGACTTAAGTAATTGCTGGGTAGTACTTCGTTCAGAGTATTTTGTTTGAGGATCGTTTCTGAAGTGAGTTCTTGGGGGAAAGCATTTAAAAAATGCTGGATGGGAAGTTGCTGACATTCTTGAGCAATACTCGTTAAATCAAGCGGGTCACTGAGAAAGGTCTG
>DAISZI010000131.1:0-5147 GCA_036824885.1 Oligoflexia bacterium | reverse complement strand
TTTTGTAACTATTTGATTTTAAAAGGATTAAGTAAAATGCTGAGTTTTAAAAAAAATCAATAATTTCAATATGTTGCATAAATTTCAGGAAAAAACTTGAAACTCGAGTGTGAGTACTGCTGAAACCATTGACGTCGTTTTGATCATGAGATAGAGTCAGAGCGCAATACGGTCTCAGCAGAACCACTTCTGAGATCCTTACTCCAGGAGGTCCTATGTCCAGTCATTCAGAAAAACAAACAAAGAGTGAAATCATTGAGTGTTTAACACGGATTTTTCAATCTGAACTTTCCGGAATTGTTCGTTATTTGCATTATTCTTTCATGATTGTGGGGCACCACCGAATTCCTATTCAAAAATGGCTTCGGGATCAAGCCCAAGAAAGCATGGAGCACGCCACGGTCATCGGGGAGAAGCTTACATCTTTAGGTGGTCATCCCTGTGTCCATTTGGATCCCATTGTAGAAACAGATAACCATACGTTGGACCAAATTCTTCAAGAAAGTCTCGAGTTTGAATCCAGCGTTTTAGAACTTTATAAAAAACTCGTACGCCTAGCTGGAGATGACATCGCCTTAGAAGAGATGGCACGACAGTGGGTTCGCCTGGAAACAGAGCATGTCGACGAGCTCCGAAAAATCATGAAAAAGAAATAGACTGTCTTTTTCGGGGGAGGAAGACAATCAGTGAAAATCGGTTTCAGCCTGCTGGCTGTTTCTTTGGTGATCACCGTCTGGGTCACGTTCGTAGATTTCAGCAGGCTGGAAGCTTTTTTGTATGACCTAAAAGTGAGTACGGACTTTACTTCTCATGCAAGCAAGCAAATTGCTCTGGTTGCTTTGGATGACTTGAGCCTTCAAGAACTTGATGAATTTGCTCCACTCACCTGGGATCAGCACCTACTATTTTTGGAAAGACTCACCCAACTTCAGCCAAGGGCCATTGGTTACTTGATGGATTTCAACGAGGTGGATGCGCCCTCCCTTCAAGCATCAGAAAAAGAGCAGCTCAACTGGAGGATGCGTTTTTTCCAACAAATCAAGCGCACCCAAGCACAAGGAATTACCGTAGTCCTCGGAGCCCCCTACGATGTCACGGGTGAAATCCTACCACCTTGGCCCCTAAATGAGCTTCCCCACGCTATTGCACTCATCCATAAGGATGGAAATGTTTTTTCAAAAGATCAAATCACCCGGAGAGCCCTTTTAACCCTGAATGATCAGCCAAGCTTTCATCTACGATTAGCCAATCAACTACAACCTACATCAGAACCTCCGGGAACGTTCTGGATGCCTGGACTTGCTGCTGAGATAAAAGCCTCCTATTTTTTATTCAGGTACCACCCCAGCCGCGAATATACTACTTTTTCTTGGATTGATATCCCACAAAAAGCCGATACCTTAAAAAATAAAATTGTTTTAGTAGGAACAACCTCTTCTGAAAACCCTTCTGACTTCACGCAAACACCTCTGATAAAAACTTCGATGAACTACCCCAAACTCCTAGTACACGCCCAAATTTTAGATTCTCTGTTGAAACACGAGGGGATCCAAGAAGTCTCGCATAAAATTGAAAACAGCCTTACTTTTTTGATGGTTTTCATGATTTTTGCGGGAACACTTTTTTTTTCACCTTCTTATGCTCTTTTAGCAAAATTCGCTCTTTTGTCTATGCTTTTCATTTTAAGCCAAGTCATTTTTTCCTATGGATACTGGCTACCCATCAGCAACCCCTTGGTGGGCGTTTTTTTGAGCTATTGCTTAGCCATGCCTTGCCGCTTGTTCCACGAACATCAAAAAAGATGGCAGTATCAAAAAAAAATAAAAATGGAAACCGTGAGAACGCATTTCTTAGCACTTATCACCCATGATCTGAAAACCCCTCTTGCCCGCATTCAAGGACTCACTGAACTTCTTTTACGAAAACCTGAAAACCTCACCGACAACCTTAAAACCATTTTGCAATCAACCATGCAACTTAATAAATTTATTTCTCGTATTCTCCAGGTCAATCAAATTGACTCTGAAGAACTCAAATTGCAACGAGAATTCAAAGACATCAATGTACTCATTGAACAATGTGTTCATGCGTTAACACCAATTGCGCTTCAAAAAGAAATTCGCTTAGTCACTATTTTAGAGCCACTTTTTCCTATCCCTTTGGATCCTCAGCTCATCGCTAAAGTCCTCACAAACCTCATAGACAATGCGATTGCCTATTCCAAAGTGGGCTCTGTGATTAAAATTCACTCCCTAGAAACGCACGACGAAATAGTGATTGCTATCGAAGACCAAGGCCTGGGCATTGCACCCGAAGAAAAGGAGCACCTTTTTGAACGGTTTCATCGGGGGAAAAACCATCAAGCCTCAGGAAGCGGTCTTGGCCTTTATCTTTCTGATTACTTTGTGAAATCTCACGGTGGAAAAATTACCGTTGAAAGCACCCAAGGACTAGGAAGTACCTTCCGGGTTTTTTTACCGATTCAGGAGAAGCATGCTAAAAATTCTCGTAGCTGATGACGATGCAAGTTTACGGTTGACTGTCTCCTCTGCTCTTTCAGATCATTTTTTAGTAGATCAAGCAGAAGATGGCATAGAAAGCCTCAGACTGCTTCAAAAAGGAAATTACGATTTAGCGCTTTTAGACGTTCAAATGCCAAAACTCAACGGCATAGAAGTCTTAAAAAAAATAAAAGCTTATAACCCTTCTACTATCATCATCATACTCACTGCTTTTTCGCATATTGAAGATGCCGTTTGCGCTATCAAAGAAGGAGCCTACCATTACCTTGAGAAACCCATTGAGTTAGAAAAATTAATTGATATCGTAGAAAATGCCTTACACGCCAAAAAAATGATTCAAAAAGTAAGTTTTTCAGCTCCTGTCTTTCAAATGCCTCATGGATCCTCTTTTTTAGGACATAGCAATGCGATGCAAACGATCTTTGAAATGATCCAAAAATTATCACGTGTGGATAGCGTAGTTTTAATTCGAGGAGAAAGCGGAACAGGCAAAGAATTAGTCGCACAAGCATTGCATTACAATGGCCCAAGAAAACAGCAACGCTTTGTAAGTGTCAACTGTGCTGCTATCACAGAAACACTGATTGAAAGTGAATTTTTTGGTCATGAAAAAGGTGCATTTACAGGAGCTGACAGTAGAAAAATTGGAAAATTTCAGTACGCGGATGGAGGAACTCTTTTTTTAGATGAAATTGGAGATATTTCTCCTTCCATGCAGGTCAAACTCCTTCGAGTCTTACAAGAAAAAACATTCACGCCTGTAGGCTCTAATCGAGAAATCCAAGTAAATGTTCGAATTATTGCAGCAACTCATAGAAATTTAGAAGCCAAAGTCGCAGAAGGAACCTTCCGAGAAGATCTTTTTTATCGGCTCAATGTGCTTGCTATCGAGCTTCCTCCTCTTCGAGAACGCAAAAACGATCTTGAGGAACTCGCGTACCATTTTATCAAAGTCTTCGGCGACCATCATCACAAATCAATAACCTCAATTTCTGAGGAAGCCATGCAGCTTCTTAAAAATCATCCTTGGCATGGAAATATTCGAGAACTAGGAAATGTCATAGAACACGCGTTTGTCATGGAATCAAGTTCTATCATCACCCCCGCAAGTCTACCGCGCAATCTCCATGCTTTTTCAACCGAATACCTTCCTGAATTTTCTGAAGTATTAGATTTTCAAGCTAAAAAAGAGGCATTTGAACGACAGTTTCTTATCCAGGCACTCAAAACTTTCAAGGGAAAGATCAACCAAACAGCACTTCACGCTAATATCCCTAAAAAAACACTCATCCGTAAACTTGAAAAATATGGCATTAATGCTCAGGATTACGATCATTAAAATCTTGACAAGCACCATTCAAAACTCATTTAATGACCTAGAAACGTTGGTTACAAAGCAATCTTCACCTCGATCAGGATTTAATGCAGAAAAACTTGCATCCATCAGAGACAAAGGACTATTTTGCATACGACACAGCCTTAACTGAATATTCTTGATTTTTGGAAGACGAGAAAGACGCAAAAGCTCAATGAAATCTCGATGATCAACTTTATCCATTGCATTGTCACGTAAATCTAATGCTATGAGCTCCGAAAAAGCAGGAAAATTCTTGAAAACATCATTATTAATAAAATTGTTATTCATCTTGAGCCTTTCGAGTTTATTGAAAGCGCTATCCCCGAACCCATCTAGATCAAAATTGTGAATAAGATTATTGCTTAAATCTAAGTCAGTTAAGTTAGGAAGCAAAGCTAAATACCTCATACCCTTACCTGTAAGGTGATTGCCGCTTAAATTCAAAACCTGAAGCTCTGAAGACTTCACTGCAGGAGTTTCAAAAATACTTCCTAAAACAGCATCTCGAATCCCATTGTCACTTAAATCTAATTTTTTTAAAGATAAAAGAAAAGCTGAATATTCTTCATTATCAGCAACAATGGCATTCATACCACTATTTCTTAAAGATAAACTTTCAAGTTTTGGAAAATAAAAATCTCTCAAAAGCCCTTGAAAATCAAATTCAGCCAGAGAAACCATGCTATTATCACTTAAATCTAATGATCTAAGCTCAGGAAAATGAGCAAAATTTGCAATAGCCTGAATATCCAGATGATTGTTTCTTAAAATGAAAACTTCAATTTTTGAACCAAGACTTCTGTTAAAAAAATTACTGAAATCAATATCACTATTTTCAAGACCGTGAAAACTTAAGTCTAAAACTCTCAGATTAGGCAACCTTGCCAAAAGAGGCTTGATATAATTTTGAATCGAAACAATATTTCCTGAAGATCGAATTTTTACGCGAGCAAGAGACAATTCTTCAATCGTTTTAGGTAAACTAAGCAACAGGCCATCACTAATCGTCGACCATGAAATATCTAACTTTTTAGTAAATTGACAAGAAGTATTCTGAAAAATATCGATAAACATTTCCTCAGAAATTTCCCTATTCTTAAGAATGCATGCAAAGATCAAACGATTTTTCGATACAAAACTTGCATTTCTATGAAAAAAATGACTCAAAAATATTTTATAAGGAATAGATTCAGAAGAAAAAAACATCCAAAAAAACAACAATAATTTCATAAAAAATACCACTGAAATCATAAAAATTTAACATTACC
>DAISZI010000130.1:0-5167 GCA_036824885.1 Oligoflexia bacterium | reverse complement strand
GATATGTCTTTTGCCAATCAGTTCTTGGCGATGGTGCGCTTATCCAAAGAAGGTAGGCAGATGCGTCCTATTGTCTATGATATTGATCCTGCTCAGGATCAGCAGATTGCGGTGATGAAGCTTAAGTCTTTGGGGGTAAAAATTGATCAGTTAACAACAGAACAGCTGAGCTATGCTCAGGCTTACACGATTGGGACTTAATTGCGAGGCCCACCTTTTCAAGAAGGTGGGCCTATCGCATCGATTTTATTCTTCAGACTCGTCTTGATCGTAGCGACGAGCTCTTTCTCCATAGCTTGAACCAAAAGCCGATCCAATGGAGCTACCTGCAAATCCGCCTGCAAATCCACCTAAGGCAGATCCCATGCCACTTGCACTTGGTTGTCTCTCAGCTCTTTCCATCGCTGCATTGGATTTGGATGCAGTAGCTTTGCGTCTTCCTCGAGGCTTTGCACCGGCTTTAGCACCTGGTTTAGGTCCGGGTTTACGTCCTGCCTTTTTCCGAGTACTCTTTGCTGTAGCTCGGGTAGCAGTTTTAGCCGGCTTGCGTGCAGTTGCACGCGTCGTCTTACGTGCAGTCGCACGTGTTGCCTTGCGTGCAGTTGTGCGAGCAGTTGCACGTGTTGCTTTCTTCTTGGGTTTCGCCATTTTCTTCATCGCAGGTTTTGCGGCTGCTCTACCTGCTGTACGAGCTGCGGGTTTCGCAGGTTTCTTTGCAGCAGGTTTGCGCTTGGCTTTTTTAGGGGTCACTTTTCTTTTACTGGTCATGCTTTTTACCATGATTTCCTCTTTCTTGTAATGAATGTAAAATCCAGTAGTAAAAATAGCCATAGATGGTCCAGTTTGCAACAACGAAATTATTCAGTGCTTCAGATAAGGAATATCTTGTGCTGCTTCTGTGTCTGTTTGAAAAGCATTCGACCAAGAAGTGCTACCATTACTGGAAAGAGGAGCGCTGGTGAGTGTTTGAAAAGAAACAAATTTGACACTGTAGCCTACTCCACCCATGGAATTTGAGCCTGCATTCATGAAAGAAGGGCTCCATGAAGAGCGCAAGATACTCGGATCTGTAAGAAACATAGAGATATCGGGATTGTTGAGAATGTTGGTTCCTGTGGGGTCGGTAAAAGGAAGAAAAGGATTTTGTAAGCGTGCGATATTCATTCCTTCTCCCGCACTTCCTTGGGTCTCTCCCTGACTATTGCTCAGTTGGGAGAGATAACGGGTGAATCCTTCTGTGACTGTTTGTTGGATATTCGAGACGGCATTGGGAGCAACCACTCCTGCTCCGCTTGAACTTGAAGTTTGGGCATTCGTGCTAAATAAATTTTGAAAATCTTCTTGTATTTGCGTTTGAATAGCGGCGGCATTTTGTGCCGGGGAGAAAACGGGAGCCCAGAAAGCAGCATAGCCATCGGTTCCAAAGTTTCTGACATTCGGATCTTGACCAAGATCATTGATGATATTGTACCGAGTTGCTTCGTAAGGATTAGGAGCCATAGCCTGCAGGTAAGTCTCTTCGATGCTTGATCCATTGGCATTATTGGTACTGAATATTTGAAACATTTTTGTGACCATGGCTTGATTGTTCCATCCTGTATTTGCGGAGGGAACATCTGGATCAGTTTGAAGCACAGGCAGATTAGGGATATAGCCGGTGGTCCCACCGCTTCCTGGAGTGAACGATTGGTTGGCTGCACTTGCTTGATGCGCAAATGAGTTGGCGGGGAGGTTGGGTCCAATGCGACTTCCAAAAGGTTGTGCGGCTGAGTAAGCTTTTAATTCTATATCTCCGAAAGGAGAGAATAAAACTCGTGCTTTGGCTTTGAGCCGCACAGCATAGTACGTCAGCACTGAAGGATCTTTAAAAAAACCCAAAGTGAGTTGATTGGTCACAGAAATCGGAATCAGCGTGTTTGCGCAATCCGCTGCACCATTGGCGTCTGCAGGTTGTAAAATCGGGTCAATAGCCCAGGTATCAAAAGCTTGAAGGATGGGTTGCAACAGGAGCACTGTTGAAGGGAGTAACTCGTCCATGCTGATCGTTGATTGAGGAAAAGTGTGGTTGCCTAAGGTGTAGTAAGCCGATTGAAATGCCTGAATGCTTCTTTCGTACATCGCGGGATCGGGACCTTGTTGCCAGGACGCGATGTTTTCTGAAGTGATTCCTAATTGAGCTTGGGTGTTCAGGTAACTTGCTAGTGTTTGGATACGGTATTTTAAAATGAGTTCTCTTGGAACAATACCTAAACCTGTCGTGAAAGACTGAACGATATTCAGGGTATTCTTTTCTGCTTGCCCTAAGTTTCCTCCACTCAATGAATTTTGTAGACTTGGATCCGTATTGTAAAGCCAGTAAAGATTGACCATGAGGTTGGTTAAGCCGATACCATGGCAATTGTTTTGACGAATGGATTCAATTTGTTGGAGTTGGCTTCTTAAGGTGTCAGCAATTTGGTCTAGGTAGGTTTCATCGCTGATGATGATTTTTGACTGAACTTCTAAGTGGCAGTAATTGTCATTGGCATTAAAAATAATGCAGGTAGAAGGCACGAGGTAATCGGCACCTGGATGTTGGGCATTCGGGTAGTATTGCATGGGGCCGCTTTTGCCTTGCGCATCTGCGAAGGCATCTTGGGCTTGATTGGCGATGATGTAGATGCGAAACAAGAATTTCTTCCACTGCCTCCTCATTTCGTAATTCAGGTAAGAGATGTAGGTCAATTGTCGTGCTTGAACTGCTGCTCCTGCGTAAGCGGCAACGTCGGCAGCATTTTGTAAATTAATTTTGGCGTTCACGAGCATGCCTGTATTGATGACGAAGGCAAAAAGAAGCAAGAAGGTGGTGAACATGAAAACCACCATGAGTGAGATCTGGCCTTGGATTTTTGAAAGCCTTCGAATCCTACCCCCCTTGCAATCACTATTGCTTCCGAAGCTCAGATTCAGTATAACCGGTCTCAATAGCTCATGGCAATAGTTCTTCATCTCCCTATTTTATCCGATTTTTCTCAGGACTTTATTCCAGCTAAGGACCTTGCTAGGCCCTTGCCTCCGAGTCAGGCGGAGAAGTTTGCTCCGATGGCAAAACCTTCCTGGCTGAAAGTTCGTCCTCCTGCTGGTCCTACTTACAAGAAAATTCAAGGTCTTTTACGTGAGAGAGGATTGAATACTGTCTGTGAAGAAGCCCATTGCCCAAATATTGCTGAGTGTTGGGCGAGTGGAACGGCAACTTTCATGCTGGGAGGCGATACTTGCACACGTGCTTGTCGTTTTTGTGCGATTAAAACAGCACGCGTTCCTCCTCCTTTGGACCCTGATGAGCCCAGACATATTGCTCAGAGCATTGCTCGTTTAGGATTAAGGTATGTGGTCCTTACTTCTGTGGATCGAGATGATTTACCGGATCAAGGTTCTGCGCATTTTGCCGAGACCATTGTAGGGATTAAGCAACGAGACTCCCATTTGGTGGTAGAGGCGCTGGTTCCTGATTTTCAAGGAGATATACGTGCCATTGAAACGATTGTAGATGCTCGTTTGGATGTTTATGCACATAATGTAGAGACTGTCCAGAGATTGCAGTACCAAGTTCGTGATCCTCGGGCCAATTATTACCAATCCTTATTGACTTTAAGTGCCGCTAAGGATTATGCGCGAAGGCAGGGGTGGAAGCTTTTGACGAAAAGTAGCTTGATGCTCGGTTTAGGGGAGCAAGAAGAAGAGTTAGAGACAGCTTTTGCAGATTTGAGAAAGCATGAAGTTGATATTCTGACTTTAGGGCAGTATTTGAGGCCTTCTTCTCGGCACCTTCCGGTGCAGCGTTACTGGAGCGTGGAAGAGTTTGAAAAGCTTCAGAAAAAAGCTGAATCCTATGGTTTTTTGTATGTAGCAGCGGGTCCTATGGTGCGCTCTAGTTATCGTGCGGCTGATAGGGTGCAGGGATGGATAGATTCAGAGAAAGGAAAGAGGCATGGAGTTTCAATTACCAGAGCTCGGTGAGGGAGTTTACGAGGGAGAGTTTTTAAAATGGAGGGTGAAGGCAGGAGATAGCGTTGCTTATGATCAACCTCTTTGTGAGATCATGACAGATAAAGCGACGATTGAAATTCCTTCTCCTTTTCAAGGAGTCCTTCAGGAGCTTCGAGTACAGGTAGGTCGTGTGGTTGCGGTGGGGGAGGTTTTGCTCACGTATCAGGCTTCAGGGAAGTCTCCGAAAGCAGCGCCTGAGAAGGAAAGTATTTCCGCAAATCCCTCTATTTCTGAAGTTTCTTTGGCAACGAGGGTGCTTGCTGCTCCTTCGGTGAGGAAGCTTGCGCGTGAGTCTGGAGTGGATCTTTCGCAGGTATGTTGAAGTGGGCCTCAGGGTCGGGTGATGAAAGAGGACTTGAAGAAGCCGAAAGCGACTTCTTTTGCACATGAAAGGTGCATGCCGTCTTCGCATGAAAACCGTGTTCCTTTTCGAGGATTGAGAAAGAAAATTGCCGAAAAAATGCGACTTTCTAAAGATCGGGCGGCTCATTTTACCTATGTAGAAGAAGCAGATATGACGGCTTTAGTGGCGCTTCGAGCAGAGGCTAAGATTTTTGCCGCGAAACGTGGAGTGAAGCTTACGTATTTGCCTTTTGTGATGAAGGCGATGGCTTTGGCATTAAAAGAGTATCCGTTGCTGAACGCTTTTTTGGATGAAGCTCGAGGGGAGATTGTATACCAAGAGGATTGTCATATTGGTTTGTCGATTCAAACGGACGAAGGATTGACTGCACCTGTGGTGAGATCAGTATCTCAGAGGTCTATTTTGGAAATTGCCCAGCAGATTGCGGATCTTGTGGAGCGTGCAAAAAACCAGAAATTGACTTTGGAGGATTTCCAAGGAAGTACCATTACACTTACGAATATTGGTTCTATCGGGGGATTGTTTTCGACTCCGATCATTAATTATCCTGAAGTTGCGATTGTAGGATTCAATAAGATTTTTAAGAAGCCGGTTGTGATCGAGGGATCGATTGTGATTCGGGATTGGAGTTACTTTTCTGTCTCGTTGGACCATCGTGTGGTGGATGGAGCGGTGGGGGCTGAGTACATGAAGCTGATGCTTGAGTTTTTGCAAAGTCCTCATCTTTTAGGACTGATCTAGGGTGCATGATGAAATATGCTGAAAAAAAAACTG
>DAISZI010000129.1:0-5199 GCA_036824885.1 Oligoflexia bacterium | reverse complement strand
CTGGCCCTGAGATGTCTTTTTTGACTCTATGGTTTTAATTAATCTCAATGCACTTTCCTTGTGAATCGGCGAATTTTAAAAAGAAGGCATGCTATTTATCAAGAAGCTCAAAACAACTCCCCTTCTCGTTGGTCTGGACAAACTAGAAATTGGGAAAAAATCGAACACCGTTGAATTTCATAGCTTGAAAGTGATGCGTAATTTTGTTAGACCCAATGATGTAGAGTGACCAAGCGGTCGAGGCGACAACTATCCTGAAACATACCGCTGTTGATTTTAGAGATTATGACTTTAGACATCCCAATCGAACCGTACCCTACCAATATATCCTCCGAGTCCTCACTTCAAACCATAAAATTTCCGAATCTCCGCTCAGGCACTATATGATACTAGTTTATTGAAAGCTTTTTGTATCAGAACCATCCATACATCGCATCTGATGGGTTTCGAAGAAGACAAGAACTAAAATGAGCCCTAGATTTCAAATCCAAACAAAAATTGACGCAATATCTTAGCTCATGTATCATACCGTTTCTGATGTTTTTTAATATTCGTAGCTTCATCATCTTATTAGTTCTATCCACAGGTCTTCTCACAAGCTGTGATATTGCACTCCAACAAGAACAAATTCGAGTGATCCATTGGAACGATCTTCAACTACCCAGAGAAACATCCGGATCATTAGCTCCCTTAGGCAGAAGACTATTAGTGAAAACTTGGTTAAATGTCCGACGTTGGTATACTGCTGGCCTAGCTCAACCTCATATAACTGATTCTCAACAAAAAAAAATACATGAAAGTTGTTTGGATTGTCCTAAAATACTGGAAATTATCTCCGACGTTAGTAATATCAATGGATTAAAAACCTCCGATCTCCAAAAAAAGTTTAAATTAAATTCCCTGGGAGATGTCAATTATTTTTGCAAAGAAATCAAAAATACACTGGGAAAAATAGGGAATCTTCATCGCTGGTACACAGATCGACTCGTTCAGCTCTATTATGACGACATCCATCTAACTACTATTCAATGCCAATATGCGGATATTCTCACCGAAGACGTATTAGAACCGTATGAATTATCTGCTCAGGCTATCGATTCTTACGAGGATCTTGTAAAAAAAGACATATTCATCGGAAAAAAAGAATATAATAAATTTCATAAAATACGTAGAAATTTTGAATCAGCCATTACCGACATAGATGATGGAGAGGGTTTTTGGTACGCTCCTTTCCTGAATGAAAAAGACATACTATTGCTATCGCGTGTTGTACAAGAAACCAGCAATACCCCGAAACTTTCAGGGAAATACCTCATCAGATTCAAAATCCATTCAAATCCCCCATTCTAAAGCCATGGCTCCTTCAGAAACTTGAACCCTTAAAACTTCAACGAGCAAAAAAACTCAACAGCGTTTGATGTTAGCCCCTAACCCTTGAAGCTTCTTCTCAATGCTCTCATACCCTCGATCTAAATGATGAAGGCCTCCAATACGCGTTTCTCCCGAGGCACATAAGCCTCCCAAAATGAGACTGGCACTTGCACGCAAATCAGTTGCTAACACATCGGCTCCTTGTAAAAAATTGACTCCTTGGACAAAAGCCTGATTGCCTCTCACCTGAATAGAGGCTCCGAGCTTCACTAATTCTGAAACATGCATGAATCGATTTTCAAAAATTGTTTCCGTGATGCAACTTGAGCCCTGAGCTAAAGTCATCAATGACATAAACTGAGCCTGTAAATCCGTCGGAAATCCGGGATAAGGAAGCGTCGTCATCGAGGTAGCCTGAGGCCTTCCCCCCTCGATCACAATACCATCAGCATCATAGGTAAGTTTTGCACCCGCTTGGTCTAATTTCATCAAAAGAGCACCTAAACAATGCCTCGGTATCGACTGCACTTTAACGCGACCCCCAGTTAAAAATCCAGCAATCAGGAAAGTTCCCGCTTCAATACGATCCTTCATCACCTGATAAGAGCCACCACGTAACCGAGAAACCCCCTGAATACGTATCTGAGAAGTACCTGCTCCTTCAATGCAAGCGCCTAAAGCCTGAAGCGCTTGTGCTAAATCCTCAATCTCAGGCTCACAAGCCACATTCTCTAAAACACAAACTCCTTCAGCTAAAGTAGCCGCAAGCATCAGGTTGATAGTAGCCCCGACACTTGGAAATCGAAGCGCCACATGCCTTCCCTGAAACCGACCCTGCGGAAGAAAGGCATGAATACCACCGTTTTTCAGTTCTATTTGAGCTCCCAATTGAGTAAGCCCTTCTAAGTGCATCTCAACAGGCCTTGCTCCAATCACACATCCACCGGGCAAACTCACGATGGCTTTCCCAAAACGGGCTAACAAAGGACCTAAGACCCAAATAGAAGCGCGTGTTTTTTGAGCTAAAGTATCAGGTACCTCAAAAAATCCCACTTTCTCAGGAGATAACCTGATCGATCGCAAATCTGCTTCCACCACCTCAGAAAAAACTCCTAAATAATTCAAAAGCTCTAAAAGCGATTCTACATCCTGTAATCGTGGGATATCTGAAAAAATACAAGCCTCTTCGCACAACAAACTTGCAATTAAAATAGCTAAACTTGAATTCTTCGATCCACTCGTTGGCACCGTACCTACCAAAGCAGTACCCCCTCTAATCCTTAACTCATCCATGAGATAACTCCACCACCAGTACCCGCCTTCTTCGATTCAAGTCGCAAAAAATCTGAGTTTTCCAAGCCTCAAAGAGCTTACAAGTCTCATCTGCTCTCTCATGAGCTATTTCTAAAAAAATCATCCCATCAGGACGCAAAAACTCCAAAACACGCTCGGCAATTGATCGATAAAAAAATAAGCAATCTTCATGCTCAGGAAACAAAGCCTCTGAGGGCTCGTAATTTAAAACCTCAGGCTCTGCCTCTTGCTCCTGAAATAGACGATTTAAATACGGTGGATTAGAAATGAGAAAATCCGCCTTTTCTAACCTATCCTCAAAAGGCGCCCAAACCTCCTTCAAACTGCTCGGTCGTACACACCTGAGTCTCTGAGAAGTATCTCCTAAAATACGCTGAGCATTTTCTTGAGCACAGATAGACGCTACCTCAGAAAACTCAGAAGCTTGCATCCGTAACTGGGGGAATAATGCAAGAAGCTCAATAGAAAGCACCCCGCTTCCCAAACCGATCTCCAGACCCCAACCCGAAGAAAAACGCTCTCGCACCCAAGCGAGCGACTGTTCTAAGAGCTGTTCTGTTTCAGGTCTTGGAATCAAAACTCCCGAACGAACCGCATAATCATGCTGATAAAATCCCTGCCATCCGGTTAAATACTGCAAAGGCGTTCCAGAACCACGTTGAGCAGCAAGTGCAAGAAATGCCTCAACAACCTCTTCATCCAAAAAATCCACCCCAAGCATCTCCCAGGGCTCAAGTACCTTACCTTGCACTTGCTGAATCGAGGCTTTCAGCAAAGTCCTCGCTTCTGCATACAAACGCTCTTCAGAGATTGCTCGATTCACCCCTAATAGACTCACGCCTTGCTTGAAAAACCCGGCAATCATGAAAGCCCCTGCTGTTTTAAGGCCTCCATCTGATAATGCGCGCCTAAAGCTTCCAAAATCTCATCGATCTTACCTTCCATCACCTCTGACAATTGGTAAAGCGTCAATCCAATACGATGATCCGTCAACCTTCCCTGAGGAAAATTATACGTTCGAACCCGTTCACTACGATCTCCGGTTCCCACCATACTTCGTCTTGCATCTGAATGCGTTTTACTGGCCTGAGCCATCGCGGTTTCCAAAAGACGCGATCGCAGGATTTTCAAAGCACGATCTTTATTCTTATGCTGAGAACGCTCATCTTGGCAGACCACCACCAGACCTGAAGGAAGATGGGTCACGCGTACGGCAGAATCGGTGGTATTCACCCCCTGCCCTCCCTTTCCTCCAGCACGAAAGACATCGATTCTCAGTTCAGAAGGCTGAATCACCACATCCACTTCCTCTGCCTCGGGTAAAACAGCAACAGTCACCGTTGAGGTATGAACCCTCCCCTGGGCTTCCGTGGCAGGAACACGCTGCACGCGATGCACTCCCGCTTCCCACTTCAGCCGGCTATAAACACGCTCTCCTTGAATGCTGACAATCACTTCTTTAAAGCCACCCAAACCTGTGGGATTGGCAGATAAAAACTCGACCTTCCAACGCTGACGCTCAGCGTATCTCTGGTAAAGGCGAAAAAGCTCCCCAACGAACAAAGAAGCCTCATCTCCCCCCGCTCCTGCTCGAATTTCAAAAATCACATTTTTTTGGTCGTAAGGATCCTGAGGCAAAAGAAGCAATTGAAGCCTCTTACGACTACTTGCTACCTCAAGTGCAAGGCGCTCCTGCTCCTCCTTCAACAAAGCCAGCCAATCAGGATCCGCATCCTGATCTAATGCTTGGTGCGATTGTAATTCAGAAGAAAGGGCTTGATAATGACGGTACTCAGCTACCACAGGCTGTAAACTTGCGTGCTCTTGAGAAAGCTTCCTGAAAACTTCAGAATTGCCTACGACTTGTGGATCAGAAAGCCTACTTTCAATCTCAACAAAACGAGCCTCCACGGATTTGAGCTTTCCAAACATCCTCAAAATCCTTCAGCAAGCAATGAAACTATTTCTTTTTATACTTGTTCAAGAATCTCTCAACACGTCCCTCGGTGTCCAAGAGCTTGTGCTTACCCGTAAAAAAAGGATGGCACTGAGAACAAATCTCAACTTTCATATTCTCACGTGTGGCACGTGTCTGAATGACATGCCCACAAGCACAACTCACTGTCGTCTCGGTGTAACGAGGGTGTATACCTTGTCTCATAGATTCACTTTGGTAGCAGAAAATCTAAAAAAAATCAACTCAATCTCTCATCCACTCATCGATTTAATGAACTCTTCATTGGTTTTGGTATGAGACACCTTTTCCAGCAGGAACTCCATGGCATCTACCATATTCATAGGATGCAAAACCTTCCTGAGAATCCAAAGACGGGTCAACACATCTTTCGTGATCAGCAATTCCTCTTTACGTGTCGCAGACTTATTAACATCCAGACAGGGAAAAATACGCTTTTCCATCAATTTACGGTCTAAATGAATCTCAGAGTTCCCGGTACCCTTGAACTCCTCGAAAATCACCTCGTCCATACGGGACCCCGTCTCTACTAAAGCAGT
>DAISZI010000128.1:0-5214 GCA_036824885.1 Oligoflexia bacterium | reverse complement strand
TTTCTGCCGTGGTGAAGGTGTTTTTTGTATTAAGTCAACTTTCCCACTTTATGGAACAGACTAATCCTTTGTCGGAAGTAACACATAAGCGTCGACTTTCAGCACTGGGGCCCGGGGGTTTAACGCGTGAGCGTGCGGGTTTTGAAGTGAGAGATGTGCACAATACCCATTATGGGCGTATCTGTCCTATTGAAACTCCGGAAGGTCAGAATATTGGATTGATTGCAAGCTTGTCTACGTATGCTCGTGTCAATGAGTTTGGATTTATTGAGACTCCCTACCGTGTTGTGGAAGCGAAAAACGTTTCTGAGGAGATTCGGTTTTTCACGGCGACGGAAGAAGAAAATAGAATCATTGCGCAAGTGGCGCCTGAAGCTTTGAGTTCGAAGAGTTTGCAGGGGGATCTGATTGCAGCTCGAAGGAAGGGGGATTTTGCTTTAGTGAATCCTGAAGATGTGGAGCTGATGGATGTATCGCCTAACCAGCTTGTATCTATTGCGGCTTCCTTGATTCCTTTCTTGGAGCATGATGATGCTAATCGTGCTTTGATGGGTTCGAATATGCAGAGGCAAGCAGTGCCTTTGATTCGTAACCAGGCTCCTTTAGTGGGAACGGGTATTGAGAAAGTCGTGGCTCGAGATTCTGGCCAAATCATTCTTTGCCGTCATGAGGGAGAAGTGGTGATGGTGGATAGCGGGAAGATAGTCATCCGCCGCATTCAGAAGCCTGCTCGAGGAAAAGAAGGTCTTTCGGGTTCAGAAGTAGATATATATAATCTCACGAAGTACCAGCGCTCGAATCAGAACACTTGTGTGACTCAAAGACCGGTTGTTTCGCTGCATGATCATGTGATGCCAGGTGATATTTTGGCGGATGGCCCTGCCACGGATGCAGGAGAGCTTGCGTTGGGTCAAAATGTCATGATCGCTTTCATGCCGTGGAGTGGTTACAATTTTGAAGATTCTATTCTCATTTCTGAGCGCTTGATTAAAGAGGATACTTTTACTTCTATCCATATCGAGGAGTTCGAGTGTATTGCTCGTGATACTAAATTGGGTAAGGAAGATGTCACGAGAGATATCCCCAATGTAGGTGAGGAATCCCTGAAAGAGTTGGATGAGAGTGGGATTATTCGCATTGGAGCTGAGGTAAGACCAGGCGATATCTTAGTGGGAAAGGTCACTCCTAAAGGAGAGACTCAGTTATCTCCGGAAGAGAAGCTATTGCGGGCTATTTTCGGAGAAAAAGCTGGAGATGTGAGAGACACTTCGCTTCGTGTTCCTTCCGGGGTGCATGGAGTGGTGATCAGTGCACAGATCTTTGCTCGTGAGGGCACTGAGCCAGACAGTCGAAGTCAGTCGATTCTTGAGGAGCAATTAGCGCAAATGAATCGTGATCAGAGTATTGAGATTGACGCGATTCAGGAAGCGGTATTGAAAAAAATAGCGGATCGTCTGAAAGATCAAGTGACGGTAGGACCCTTGCTGTCCGAAGATGGTTCTGAAGAGCTTTTAAAAAAGGGGCAGAGTTTGGGTCAAGAGGTACTGTCTCAGATTCCTTTTGAGCTTTTGGGTTTTATTCCTGTGGTAGATGAGCTTGAAGAAGAAATCACGTCCATGATGAAGGTGGCAAAAGATCGCATTGAAGCAGTTCATTATGTTTTTCAAGAAAAGGCGGAAAAGTTTAAACGAGGGGATGAGCTAGCACCCGGTGTCATTAAGATGATCAAGGTGCAGATTGCCATTAAGCGAAGGCTTCAAGTGGGAGATAAGATGGCGGGTCGCCATGGGAATAAGGGGGTCATCAGTCGTATTTTGCCGATAGAAGACATGCCTTATATGGCCAATGGAACGCCTGTGGACATGGTTTTGAATCCTTTAGGGGTGCCTTCTCGTATGAATATTGGGCAATTGCTTGAGGTGACCTTGGGTTGGGCTGCGCATGGGATTGGGGAGAAGATCAATGCGCTTCTTGAAGATTTTCAGGGGGAGAAGTTGCGTGATCTTTTAGGCAAGACCTTTGATCATCCTGAGGTCCATCATTATTTGAAAGATGCTTCTCATGAGGATCTCAGAAAAATGGCGAAGCATTTGCGTCATGGTATTCATGTGGCTACCCCTGTTTTTGATGGGGCTTCGGAAGATGATATTGGGCAGATGTTGCAGTTAGCTCAATTGCCGAATCGAGGTCAGACGACTTTATACGATGGGGTCACGGGCGAGCCTTTTGCGGAAGAAGTGACAGTGGGTATTATGTATATGCTGAAGCTTCACCATTTGGTTGAGGAGAAAATCCACGCTCGAAGCATCGGTCCTTATAGTTTAGTAACGCAGCAACCTTTAGGAGGAAAGGCTCAGTTCGGTGGGCAGCGTTTAGGGGAGATGGAAGTTTGGGCTTTAGAGGCTTATGGGGCTGCCTATGGTTTGCAGGAATTTCTGACGGTCAAATCCGACGATGTCACCGGAAGGAATCGTATGTACGAGGCCATTGTTAAGGGTGAGCAGCTTTTAGAGCCAGGGTTGCCTGAATCCTTTAATGTTTTGGTAAAAGAGCTTCAGAGCTTGGCTTTGAACGTGGAGTTGATTGAAGAATCGAATCAGAACACGGAAGTGATGTAATTTTTTCGGGTCGTTGAGAAATCAACTGAACGGGAGTAGAGATGAAAGACCTTCTTAATTTTTTTGATAAACCTAAAGATCCTTTGAATTTTACAGGAATTAAGATCTCTTTGGCATCTCCAGAGAAGATTCGGGAATGGTCTTTTGGAGAAGTCAAGAAGCCTGAGACGATTAATTATCGTACGTTTAAGCCTGAGAGGGATGGGCTTTTTTGCGCTAAGATTTTCGGTCCTGTCAAAGATTACGAGTGTAATTGCGGTAAGTATAAAAGAATGAAGCACCGAGGGGTCGTTTGTGAAAAATGCGGTGTCGAAGTCATTCAGTCGAAGGTCAGGCGTGAGCGTTTAGGGCATATAGAGCTTGCAACTCCTGTGGCTCATATTTGGTTCTTGCGTTCTCTTCCTTCTCGAATTGGGGCTCTTTTAGATATTTCGTTGAAAGACTTAGAGAAGGTTTTGTACTGTGAGTCCTATTTATTAGTAGATCCTGGAAATTCGGGACTGGAAGAGAATACGGTGCTTTCTGAAGAAAAGCATCATCAGATGATTAAAGATGGTCTGAGTTTTAGTGCTGGCATGGGTGGGGAAGCCATTCGGGATATGCTGAAAAAAATCGATGTAGAGGTTTTATCAAGACAGCTTCGTCGAGACTTGAAGGGTATTACTTCGGAAGCCCAGAGAACGAAAATTTCCAAACGGTTGAAAGTCGTTGAGTCGTTCAAATCAAGTGGTTGTAATCGTCCTGAGTGGATGATGTTAGAAGTCATTCCGGTGATACCTCCCGAGCTTCGTCCTTTGGTGCCTTTGGATGGGGGGCGTTTTGCGACATCTGACTTGAATGATTTGTACCGTCGTGTGATTAATCGGAATAATCGATTAAAGCGTTTGATGGAGTTAAATGCGCCTGAGATCATTATTCGCAATGAGAAGCGCATGCTGCAGGAATCGGTTGATGCGTTGTTTGATAATGGCAGACGTGGAAAGACGTTTACCGGACCGAATAAGCGTCCTCTTCGTTCTCTTTCGGATATGCTCAAAGGTAAGCAGGGTCGATTTCGTCAGAATCTTTTGGGAAAACGTGTGGATTATTCAGGTCGATCGGTCATCGTGGTGGGTCCTGAATTAAGATTGCATCAGTGTGGATTGCCCAAGGCTATGGCGCTTGAGCTTTTTAAGCCTTTTATTTACAATAAGCTTTCTGAGTACGGTTATGTAACGACGATTAAGTCCGCTAAGAAGATGGTGGAGAAGCAGCGGCAGGAAGTTTGGGATATTTTGGAAGAAGTGGTGAAGGAGCATCCGGTTCTTTTGAATCGAGCTCCTACATTGCATCGTTTGGGAATTCAGGCGTTTGAGCCTGTCTTGATTGAAGGAAAAGCGATTCAACTGCATCCTTTAGTGTGTGCTGCGTTTAATGCGGACTTTGACGGAGATCAGATGGCAGTTCATGTGCCTTTATCTGTTGAGGCGCAAATTGAAGCGCGTGTTCTCATGATGTCTACGAATAATATTTTATCTCCGGCACATGGAAAGCCTATCATAGTGCCGTCTCAGGACATTGTTCTGGGTCTTTATTATATGACGCGTGAGCGTCCGTATGCGAAGGGAGAAGGTAAGATTTTTACCAGTCCTACGGAAGTGCATTTTGCCTACGATGCTCAGGTAGTGGATCTTCAGGCGAAGATTCGTTGTCGTATTCGAGGTGAATTGGAGGAGACTACGGTGGGTCGTGTGATTCTTTCGGAGATCATCCCTGAAGAGATTCCTTTTAGTGCGTACAATAAAGTTCTAGGAAAGAAAGATTTAGGGGAACTCATTGATCAGGCGTATCGATTAACGGGAAATAAAAAGACGGTAGTTTTGGCGGATCATCTCATGCAGACGGGGTTTCGTGAGGCGATGCGTGCTGGGATTTCGATTTCCGTTCACGATATGAGAATTCCTGCTGAGAAAGAGGTTTTTTTAGAGAAGGCCTACCACCAGGTGCAGGAAATCGAGAATCAGTACATTGAGGGTCTGATCACTGATGGAGAACGAAAGAATAAGGTCATTGATATTTGGGCTCAGACATCGGAGCAGATTGCTACTGCGATGATGAAGAGTTTGTCTTTACAGAAATTCCGAGATCCGAATAACACGGACAGTGAAGAGGTTGTTGGGCCAGCATTCAATTCGATTTTCATGATGGCTGACTCGGGAGCGCGAGGCAGTAATGCGCAGATTCGACAGCTGGCTGGGATGCGAGGATTGATGGCGAAGCCTTCTCGAGAAATTATTGAAACACCTATTGTTGCGAACTTTAGAGAAGGTTTGTCGGTGTTGCAGTACTTTATTTCTACGCATGGAGCTCGTAAAGGATTGGCGGACACGGCGCTTAAAACAGCAAGTTCTGGGTATTTGACACGCCGATTGGTGGATGTCTCTCAGGATGTGATTGTCACTGAATTTGATTGTGGGACATTGGATGGTCTTTTCGTGACGGCCTTAATTGAAGGTGGAGAAATTATTGAGAGAATGGGTGATCGCATTTTAGGCCGTGTGGCTTTGGAAGATGTAGTGGATCCTGTCACGAATGAAGTTTTACTAAAAGCGAACGA
>DAISZI010000127.1:0-5241 GCA_036824885.1 Oligoflexia bacterium | reverse complement strand
ATAAACGAACAAATAAAAATTGTTTTTAACTATGTAGAAAACGAAAAAATAAATAATGATAAAATGAGAGCAACGTATAAACTTCAAGGAGTCGCTTATCACCAAAAAGACGCATCGAAGGGCGAAGATGTTTATCAGAATTTATATAATGAACTAGAAAAAATGGGATTAAACGAAGGAACACAAAAAACCTTCGAAGACTTAGTAAAATACTTGAAAGAAGACAACAAAGAAGATGAAACAGCAAAGAACAATCTAATAAAAAAACTAGAAGAAATAATTACTGTTATAGGAACAAATATCCAAAAAAATGGCCCTGATGATGATTTATTAAAATTATCTACAGAAATTAATAGATTAAAAAAATTAATTTCCACAGATACATCTCAACAAGATCTATATTTCCCAAACGATGGTGTAAATGCCTGGAAAAAACTAAATGAATGTATAAACCAGCTCATAATCCAGCGCTTAGACCCAACCGGAACACAATCGACAAGTCATGGCCACTGGAACACCTATTTAAAAACAAATGATCCAAATGTATGGACCCACCATAATGATACAAGCGTATCACTTCACAGCGAAACTGGAGACGGAAACGATCCTTTAAGAAACACCACAAATACACAGAATCCCTTAAAGACTATTCAAGAACATGGCGAACTTTTCCTCTACGTTCTTAAGTCCACTAGAATACGCATAAATAGTAAAATAAGGTTAAAGACAGAAAAAACCCAAAGAAACAGTAACCAAGCGGTAAAAGAAAAAAATCAAGACATTTTTGATCCACCACAAATAGATCTTTCATCAGTCGATATTCAAAATTTCCATAAGAGATGTTTTTTTCAACTAACTTCAAATTTACAAAAATCGACAAAAAGAACGAAAAAATACTAAACCAACCACAACTCAAACCACGAATAAAAGATCTTTCAGTCGCATTGAGAAGCTCTGAGTCTACTGGAAGACTTTATATCTAAAGTCTTCCATCTGAAATCTCAAACCTTAGATCTAAAATCTTAAACCGAAACCAATGCAAAAGAATGCTGTTCAACCATTAAATCCTTCAACTCTCTTTTTTTCAAAGACTAAATCAAAAAAACAGCATCTCTTCAGAATCTCCCACCTTTTCTCAAGATCACTCCCCATAACTCCATCCTCACCAACTTCTCTACCAGGATTACATCCCTCTCTCAGCAATACCTGAATCTTCTGTACCCAAAAGCCATGCATGTTAACACTCCCTAACTTACAAAAACCCCATCTTTCATCAAAAGGTTGCGGTGAGTTTTTTCAGTTAACTTCAAATCATGAGTAATCAATAAAATGGAAACTCCCAGTTTTTCATTCAGCTTCACGAGTAAATCCATCACTAACGCACGATTCACAGAATCTAAATTTCCCGTAAGTTCATCTGCCAAAAGAAGCTTAGGCTGAAGAACCACTGAACGAGCAATCGCCACTCGTTGCTGCTCTCCTCCAGAAAGCTCCGCAGGACAATGCACCATACGATGTTCTAAACCTACAAAGGCTAAAAGCTCTTGAGCCTTCTCAGAAGCCTTTTGAGAAGACCACCCCGCAATCAAAGCAGGCATCATGACATTTTCTAAAGCGGAAAATTCAGGCAGTAAATAATGAAATTGAAACACAAAGCCTAAAATCTCATTTCTAAATTTTGCTAAATCTTTCTCAGAATACCCAAAAATATCCTCTTTCGAAGGACCAAAATATACCTTGCCCGAAGTAGGAAGCTCTAAAGTTCCTAAAATATGAAGTAACGTGCTTTTTCCCACCCCAGAAGCACCGGTAATTGCTACCATTTCACCTTCTTTTAAAGTCAAATCAACGCCTCGAAGCACGGGTACTTCTTCAGAATTTTTAAAAAATGACTTATAAATACACTCTGCTTTTAAAATTTCATTCATATCTTAAACTTTCTAAAACAGACGATCGCACTAAAACCCAAGCAGGATACAAAGTCGCCAAAGAAGCAATAAAAATAGACATCCCAGAAATCCAAAAAACTTCTTTCCAACGAATCGCAATAGGCAAAAATCCTATCACATAAACGTCTGCTGATAAGGTAATCCAATGCGTTTTATCTAAAATCCACCCCAAAACACAAGCTGTCACCACTCCAAAAAAAGTCCCCAAAAATCCCATAAAAATGCCAGTCAATAAAAAAAGCTGAAAACACTGATAAGACCGCAATCCCATCACTCTCAAAATAGCAATTTCTTTTGCTTTATCTTGCACCATAATCATCAATGTGCTTACCACATTAAAAGAAGCAACCAAGATAATGACCGTTAAAATAATGCTAATGACAATTTTTTCAAGCTCAATGGCATAAAAAAGATTACGATTGAGCTGACCCCATTCTTTTGCTCTTAAAGGATATTCAAAAAGCTCAGAAAGTTTATCAACTACCGTACGTGCCTCTGTAAAAGGCGTCAATTTGAAATAAAAAGTAGTCACTTGATCCAAACGAGAAAAAAAAGTCTGCACTTCTGAAAGAGGCATGAACAAAAATTTAGAATCATAGTCATACATACCTAGATGTAAAATCCCAACTACCTTGACCTCAAGAATCTGAGGTGCCTGAGCAATCGTATCCATAAAAGGAACAATCACACGAATCACCGAGCCTACTTCCGCTCCAATTTTCTGAGCAATGGCATCTCCTAAAACTACAGATCGACTGTCCGAATTTTGCAAAAAAAGACCCTGAGTTACCTGTGAGGGTATACGGGTCACCTTTGCTATCTTAGCAAGATCAACTCCTTGCAAAACTGCTCCAGCGACAGAACGCGGTCCTGCTAGCATCACTTCCGCCATAAAACTCGGACTAATCGCTTTGACCTCAGGAATAAAATGGAAAATTTTTTTTTCTACTTCTGAAGCATGCTCAATCAGACTCGTTCGAGAATAAAGTAGAACTTCTCCGTTCACCGAGGTGATCACCCGAGCAAGCTCACCTTCGTAACCATTAATCAAACTCGTAACAGACACCAAAACAAAAACCCCTAATGCCACTCCCAAAATAGAAACCCAAGTAATGAGAGATAAAAAACCATCAGAAGCTTTTGAAAATAAAAACCGAAAGGCTAAGGAAGGAACAAGAGTATCACACCGAAGAAGGCCCATGAGAACAATCCTCCTTCAACGGCTTCATAAGAGGAAATAAGATAACATCGCGTATACTAGGAGCATCTGTGAGAAGCATCACCAAACGATCAATACCAATACCCGCTCCTGCAGTAGGAGGCATTCCATACTCAAGCGCAGTGACATAATCCAAATCCATCGATTGAGCATCCCCTTCGCAAGAAGCATCTAATTGATTTTTAAACCGCTCCTTTTGATCTATAGGATCATTTAACTCGGAAAATGCGTTCGCAATTTCTCGTCCGTAAATAAAAAGTTCAAAGCGATCTACTAAAAACGGATCTTTTTCATTTTTACGAGACAAAGGAGAAACTTCTAAAGGATAATGGGTGATAAAGGTAGGCTCAATGAGCTGAGACTCTACCTGCTGTTCAAAAATAGCAAGCAACAAACTTCCCACCGAATCCGCAGTATTCATCACAAGTTTTGTATCAGCTCCGTATTTTAACAAAGCAGAGGCATTGCGTAACTTGGCGGGATCCTGAAACGAAGTATACTTGAGGATCGATTCCTCTAAAGTCATACGCCTCCAAGGACCCTCCATACTCATACTGAGTCCTTGGTACACTAAAGTACGTGTTCCTAAAACCTGATCACATAAAAACTGAAAGAGATCTTCTACTAATTCCATTAAATCTTTGTAGGTCGCATAAGCCTGATAAAATTCTACCATGGTGAATTCAGGATTATGCTTGATGGAAATACCTTCATTCCTAAAATTACGGTTAATCTCAAAAACTTTCTCAAAACCACCTACCACTAATCGCTTCAAATAAAGCTCAGGAGCAATACGCATATAAAGAGGCATATCTAAAGTATGGTGATAGGTTTTAAAAGGACGAGCAGTTGCCCCCCCCGCAATCGCGTGCATCATAGGTGTTTCTACCTCTAAAAAATCACGCTCTAAAAAATAATCTCTCAATTTTTGGACAATTTTCGATCGTTTTTGAAAACGCTCTCGTGTTTGCTCATTGACCATCAAATCCAAGTACCTTCTACGGTATTTTAATTCAATATCAGTCAATCCGTGAAATTTCTCAGGAAGCGGTCTTAATGATTTGCAAACTAAAACAAGAACTCTTGCATCCACAGAAAGCTCCTGAGTCTTTGTTTTGAACAAAGAGCCTTCGACCCAAACAATATCCCCGATATCCCATTCTCGGTACTGCAAGTAGGCTTGCTCACCCACATTCTTTTTTTGAATGAAAAGCTGAATGGAACCAGAGGCATCTTGCAACTTAACAAAAGAAGCCTTCCCAAAATCGCGAACAGCAATCACACGACCCGCAACAGAAAAGCTGAGACCCAAACTCTCAAGCTCTTCGCGTGTCTTCTGACCATGAGTATCGCACAGCTTGCGAGCAGAAGAAGAGGCTTTCAAATGATTAGGATATACAGACTTCTTTTGTAACCGTAAGCGACCCAACTTTTCAAATCTCACCCTCACCTGCTCTGAAAGATCGGAAGCCTCCTTGGGATCCATTCAAATGCCTAAAAACCTCTCCGCATCGATGGCAGCCATACAACCCATACCAGCAGCAGTCACCGCCTGTCGGTAAACAGGATCACAAACATCCCCAGCTACAAAGACTCCAGGAATCTGAGTACGCGTACTATTAGGATCTCGCATGAGATAACCATGGGCATCACATGGCAAAAAATCTTGAAAAAGTGAAGTATTCGGCTGATGACCAATGGCCACAAAAACCCCCTGTACTTTCAACTCAGAAAGTTTTTGAGAATTCAAATCCCTCAAAACCACACCAGAAACAGACTGATCCCCTACAATGGTCTCAATGGCAGCATTCCATATAAACCGAATCTTAGGATGCTTCATAGCCTTCTCTTGCATTGCCTTACTCGCCCTTAAGTGATCACGCCTGTGAATCACAACCACAGAACGAGCAAATCGAGTCAAAAAAGTCGCCTCCTCCATAGCGGTATCGCCGCCCCCTACTACCGCAATATCTAAACCCTTGAAAAAGAAACCATCGCACGTAGCACAGGCAGAAACCCCTTTCCCCATCCACTGTTTCTCACTAGGGATGCCTAACCATTTCGCAGAAGCAC